>JAFDAE010000374.1 GCA_019314005.1 Deltaproteobacteria bacterium
CGACAACAGCGAAAGCAGAAGGCGCTGCTGATTACCGCCGGACAGACTTTCCACTGTTGATTCCGGTGTTCCCATTACGCGAAATTTTTTAATCTTTGCCTGTGCTGTCCCGGAAGCTTCATGCCATTTTACAAAAAGTCCGTCACCCTGCTCCTGAAGCGCGAAGTGTTCCGTAATGTTCAGCCCCGGCATTAACCCCTCTTCAAGGCGGGCTGCCGGAAGAAAGACAACGCCGGCTTTTTTAAAGGTATGAAGGTTCTCTCCCTGTACCTCTTTTCCCAGAAGTTCGATTGAACCCATAGATGGTTTTGTTATCCCGCCGGCAAGACGGAGAAAAACCTCCTGTCCGCTTCCCCCCAAACCGGCAAGGCCTATCATCTCGCCCTGCCTTATGCTTGTCGTACAATTTGAAAGACCGGCGCGACCACCGGAGCCGCGAACCTGCTTCATGGAAAAAACCGTTTCACCATATTCCACGGCGGAGCGGGATGGTGTACCGGGAAGAACACCGAACATCATCTCCAATATAGCCCCTGCATCATAGGGCTGATCCACCGATCCTGTTACCACACCCTCGCGCAGAACAGTAACCGTATCACACAGAGCTTCAGCATCTTGCAGCTTATGGGATACCAGCACAATACTTTTGCCTTCATGCGCAAGTTTTTTCAGGGCATGAAAAAGTGACTCCTTCTGCTCCCGCGATATTCCGGTGGTCGGCTCATCAAGTATTAACACCTCTGTTCCAAGCGCCAGAAGCCTTAATATCTCCAGTTGCTGCCTTTCTCCTATGGTTAATTTTTCTACAGCGCCATCAGCGTTCAGCGTAAAATTAAAATGATCAACAAAGGATTCAAACTCTTCCCTGAAAAATTTCTTCTGACTTTTGACCCCCTTTGTCTTGCCTACCATGAAATTGTCAAGGACTGTTAAGGCAGGAAAATCAAGGGGTTCCTGGTAGAGCATGCCGATTCCCAGCTTTGCGGCCTGCGCGGGGGTACGATAGTCACAGACAGAGCCATTCACCAGGATTTTACCGCTCGTTTTGCGGATATATCCTGAGAGGATTTTCATTAACGTGCTTTTACCGGCGCCATTTTCACCCAGTATGCCATGTATCGTGCCGGGTTGTGTGGTGAGGGTTATGCCGTTGTTTGCCCTTACATATCCGTAATGCTTGTGAATGTTTTGTATGTCGATACGCATGGTTAATGGTCCCGGTCTGGAATATAAAACGAAAGTGCAGAGGGCATGGGAAAGCCATCTGCACCTAATTGCATGATGCCGTTGATTAACAGAATCATTGTATGAGCAGATTGAAAATTGAAGTCAACTGCTCACCCGGCCAGACTAAGGGTTGAATCTGCCTGAAGCGCGCGATTGCGAAGAATTGGTCTTCAGTCTATTCTCCATAATATGTTTCTATTTCGCGCTGCTCTGCCCGGTCATTCCCTTTAGCAGTTGTTTCATGTACCAGATCTGTTTATCCGTAGCCGCTTCACCAGCTTTGAGATATGTGCTCCCATCCTGATAGGAAAGTGGGCCTTTGAATAAATTCACTTTACCCGTTCCAAGATCATGGGTAAAAGCCGTGAGGGCCTTTTCCGCTGAAGATGAAAGCGCGCCTCCTCTGGCGAAACCTATCGTACTTGTGTCAGGATTGTTGATGTCTTTCCAGTCGGGCCCGAGCCAGATCCATTCAGACTTCCAGTTTCCGGACATGCACTCTTTGATTAATGAAGTATAAGCGGGCCCCCAGTTGAAATAAGGCACCCCGAGACAGACTTCGGAAGCGCTTCCGCAAGCGCCTATGTAGTCGTAAGGAATAGCCCAGACTATTTTACCCGTTTGCCTTTTCTGTCTGGCAACTACGACAGCTTCCGTTGTATCTATCCCGGAAACAATAACATCATACCCCGTGTTGAAAAAGTTCTGAGCAACCTGAGTGGGATCAGCGGTAACACCGGGGATATTGAACCAGAATCCTATCCAGGTAACCTGGAATTTCAAATCTTCGGGGTTTTTCTTGAGAATTTTTTCCCATGCGTATTTCGCGCCCAGATAACAGGAAGAGGCAAGCCTTCTGGTTTCATCGTTTACCAGCGGTCCGAGATAGCCGATCTTGCCGGTTTTTGTTGTCATTGCCGCGGCAACCCCTGCCATCATTTTGCCGTATTCCATCCGGCCAAAGAGGTTCGCAAGATTCTTCGGAGCCTTTCCGGTCAGTACATCATCTCCGGAAACATGAACAAAATTGATATCGGGATGCATAAGGGCGGCTTCCCGTATTCCGTCTTTCATATCATCCGAATTTGCAATAATGAGTTTCGCGCCCTTTTCCACCATATCGTCAACCAGTTGGGGTATGGTAACACCCGGGCGATCTGCAGGATTGACTTTGTCGATATAAATCATCCTTGTGTTTGGAATTTTCTTTTGAACATACTCGCCCCCATCATAATGTGCCTGGCTATACCCATGGTCGTTATAAGGCCCGACAAGAAGCAGCCCGAATACAAAGGGTTCGTCCGCGCCGGAAGCGGCCGTGGGGTTAATAAATGGGACAGAAAAAAAGAGACATGCCGTGCATAAAAACAAGATAGACTTTTTAAACATTGATCCTTTCCTCCCCTATTTTAATTGGCTTGTTTTCAGGACGTAATACCTTTAAGTTGAATGATTAGTCAAGCGGGGAATATGG
>JAFDAE010000071.1 GCA_019314005.1 Deltaproteobacteria bacterium
TTGCCGGGACTTAATTTCAATAACTCCTATACGATGTGATATGACCGACTATGATCAAATGAAGCGACTGAAAAATTGGGAGGAAAGATTGAAGTTTTCGTAGAAAGTCTTCAAACTTTGCTTTGGGGGAATCTTGAAAAAAGTTTTTGTTGACATGTTAAATTCCGGCCAGACTATTGATGAAATTTTCGTGGTTCGTCAAAAACAAATGGCCCATAAAAAAGACGGAAACTCCTATCTTATTTTGACACTTGCCGACAAAACCGGAAGTATTAAAGCAGTGGTGTGGGATAATGTTCAGGATATTAACGGGAACTTCGGAGTCGGCGATTATGTAAGGGTAAGAGGGGCTGTGTCGGATTATCGTGACACCCTTCAAGTCACTGTTCGACAACTGGAACGCTACGAAGGGGAGGAAGTTGCAGCCGAAGACTTTCTCCCTCATTCCGACCGTGATCCTGGCTATATGATGGATCGGTTGATTGATGCCTGCAGTGTTATTGAAAATACATACCTCAGTAAACTCCTTGATGCCTTTTTTGAAGACGAATTATTTGTTGAATCCTTCAAGAAGGCGCCTGCCGCAAAAAACATGCATCATGCCTACCTTGGTGGGCTCTTGGAACACACACTTTCACTTGTTCTTTTGGCCCAAAAGATTGCCGGACATTACGAGGGGATTGATAATGATCTTCTCATTACAGGCGCTGTTCTGCATGATATAGGGAAGACCCATGAATTTTGCTATGAGTCCCACATCGATTATTCAGATGCGGGGAGGCTGTTAAGACATATCGTAATCGGTCTGGAAATGCTTGAAAAAAAGATTGCCACAATCAAGGATTTTCCAGATGAGCTTACCCTTCTTCTTAAACATATGATTGTAAGTCATCACGGATCGAGAGACTTTGGTTCTCCGGAACCACCCAAGACCCTTGAGGCGGTGATGCTGAATTATTTGGACGAACTCGATTCCAAGGTAAACGGTATTCGCAGTTTTATGGCATCAGAAGATCCTGACTCTGCCTGGACATCGTATCACAGGGTACTGGAACGGTTTTTTTATAAAGGGAAGGCGGCAGGGGAACAATCATGATACTACGACAAGCTCGGGAGGTCCTCCGGATAGAGGCGGAGGGTATCCTGAATCTAATAGAAAAACTTGACGAAAATTTTGGTAAAATGGTTGAGCTGATTTTGCGTTCCAAGGGTCGTACCGTTTTGACCGGTATCGGAAAATCAGGGATTGTGGCACGCAAGATTGTGGCTACATTGATCAGCACCGGCACTCCCGCCCTTTTTCTCCATCCTGTTGAGGCAATGCATGGGGATCTGGGGATGGTGAGTGATAAAGATGTGGTGATAGCTCTTTCAAACAGCGGTGAAACTGGCGAGCTTAACATCCTTCTACCAAGTATTAAGCGTATTGGTTGCCCTTTGATCGGTTTTACCGGAAACATGGATTCGACTTTGGCAAGGCACAGCGATATAGTTATATATGTTGGTGTAGAACGTGAGGCGTGTCCCATGGGGTTGGCCCCTACTGCCAGTACAACCGCCGCCCTTGCCATGGGAGACGCTCTTGCGGTGGCGCTTATCAATCAACGACGTTTTAAACCGAAGGACTTTCAACGATTTCACCCAGGAGGAAATTTAGGCCAGCGGCTTTCCGTAAAGGTAAAAGAGATCATGCTGACCGGCCGGCGGATACCCCTTGTATATGAAGCCGTCACAATGCGGGAAGTGATCAAGGAGATCAATCGATCGCATATGGGCGCTACACTTGTTGCTAAAAAGAATACCACCATACTCCTTGGCATTGTCACCGATGGCGACATCAGACGGTTCCTGGATGAAAATGATACCATCCAGGGGAAACATGTAGAAGATGCCATGACCACCAATCCCAAGATACTCTATCCGGACAGCGTTGCTTACGATGCGCTTAATATTATGGAAAAACATGAGATTACAGTTCTTCCGATTACAAACCTGAAAAAAGAGATCCAAGGGATTCTCCACCTGCATGATATCTTGGGGAAAGGTGATTTTAAATTCAATGGAGATACAATCCGCTGAACCCCCAAAGGGATTGATATGCCCACTCGTGACACCTCTTAAAGGTTCACACGTGGATACTGCTTCTTTGCGGAGACTTATAGAGCATGTAATGGGGAGTGTGGATGCGGTTCTTCTGAATGGGCCGGTATGGGGAGAAGGGCTGGCGCTTTCAAGGGAGGAGCGTTTGAACTTGGTGGAAGCCGCCCTTGATATTGTAAGGGGACGCTGCCCTGTCTTGATATCTATAACCGGCAACACCGCTAAAGAGACAAGCCTTATCCTTTCAGAGTTTGATCATCTGATTTATCGATATAACTATCCCGGTCCTATTTTTTGGGTAGATGCTCCGATCTGTTACCATAGCAACCGTAATCTCCCCCAATTTTATAAGGCACTCCCGCTGGAGACCCCTTTTGAGTTTCTTCTTTACAACGATCCTAATCTGGTGCGGCGTTTCAAGAAATCGATGTATCATAAAAACATTCGTACCAGCGTATTGAAGAAGCTTTCCGAAAACAAACGAATCTGTGGACTTATATATACCGGTACAATAAAACGCTCTCTTGACTATCAGCGGGCTGTTCGGTATCATCAGGATTTTAGGATATATGACGGCGATGAGAAGAATTTTCTTGACCGTCCGAGTTCCAACGGTGTACTGGCCGGCGGTAGCAATTTTCTTCCGATAGCCTGGCGCGAAGTCACATATTCTTCTTTAAATGTATATGATACACAAAGGACCTATTCCGACCACATTTACCAGATATGGGAAGCCGGAAAGATGCTCCGGAAGTTTTACAATCTATATTGTAAAGAGCCGGCAGCTATCGTAAAACAGATTTTGCAGATAATGGGGATCATTTCAGACGGACGAACTGTTGACTCAAGGAAGGGGCTTAGTAGAGCTAAAGTAGAGCATATTAATAGGGTATTAAAAAAGTATAGCATAATATAACCTCTGAAGGACCGGAACAAAAGGTAAGGTCGTTGAAAAACAGTAAAGACGAGTTCCACGATGATATGCTCAATATCTCTGAAAGGAGATACCGTTATCTGTACGAATACGCGCCTGATATGTACCATACTTTGGATATGGGCGGGATTATCGTAGATTGTAACAGGGCGTGGACAAAAAAAACAGGTTATCTTAAAGAAGAGATCATTGGCAAATCTGTGTGCTTATTTTTTACAGAGAATTCGCGGGATGCGTTTTGTCGGGAGTTTTCGGAAATAGCCAAGGAGGAAGAAGTAAGCGGGATTGAAAGGGATCTGGTTGCCAAGGATGGAACGATTATAAACGTGGCTGTCGAGGCTACCCGGATTTTTGATGAAGACGATAATACGACCAAATTTTTGGTCCTCATGCGCGATATTACAAAACGGAAAAATGCGGAGCGGGCATTAAAACGACTAAACCGTTATCTCGAGCAAAAGCACCAAGAAACAAAACGATTATCGAGGCGATTAATTTCGCTGTTGGAACGGGATCGACAGAAACTGGCCATGGAGCTTCATGATCAGATAGGGCAGTCTCTTACAAGTGTTAAGATGGATGTGGAGATGCTCGCAAAACGTATTCAAGGCGCTGACCGGGAATCGATAGAGCAAATTAAAGGGATAGAAAAAAGGATTGCCGCTTCAATACGAGAAGTGAAAAATATTTGCCACGGGCTCCGTCCGAGTACTCTTGATACCATTGGTCTGATACCCTCTATTCAGATGTTAGTTGATGACATAAGCACACAAAAGGATGTTCAGGCAAAGGCCTATATCAAGAATCTTCCTTCGCGGCTTGAACCTGAAAAAGAGATTACCATTTATCGCATTGTGCAAGAGGCGCTGAACAATATCGCCAAGCATGCGAACGCCGACAATATTTTTATCAATCTTATTGTACGAAACAATGTTATTTCCCTAAGCATTGAAGACGATGGTGTTGGTTTTGATCCGGAAGGGGTGCTGCAGAAGAATAAGGAAGAGGAAAAAGGGGCCTTGGGGGTCCTTATCATGAACGAGCGTGTGGCACAGCACAAAGGAGAATTTTACATAGAATCGCAAATAGGCATGGGTACCATTCTGTTGGTAGAGGTGCCGATTTAAGAGGTATTTTGATGGAAAAAACGAAGATCTTATTAGTAGACGATCATAGAGTCGTTGTAGAGGGTGTGAAGTCTGCGTTGGCCGACCACTCGGATTTGGAAGTGGTGGGTGAGGCCTATAATGGTCATGAGGCGGTAAAGCTGGCGGAATCGCTTAATCCCGATATTGTTGTAATGGACATCTCAATGCCGGAACTGAACGGGATCGATGCTACATTGCAGATCAAAAAGTTGAACCCTGATATTCGCATTATTATTTTTACGATGTATTCTCAACGAGAATACATCGTCGATCTTTTTAAGGCCGGTATCTCTGCTTATGTCTTGAAAGAAGACCCTCTTTCTGATCTTTTCTTTGCGATTCAAGCCGTACAAAAAGGAGGAACTTACTTCAGCACTGCTGCTCCTACTTTATTGGTTAGACATCTTAATGAACTGGAGCGTGGGGTAAAGGCAAAAGACGACTTTGACCGCCTAAGTTTGCGGGAACGGGAGGTGTTTCAATTGCTGGCCGAGGGTATGGCTATCAAGGTCATTGCCGACCAGTTATGCATAAGCCGCAAGACAGTGGAATCTCATAAATATAATATTATGGAAAAGCTTAACGTAAGCACAATCGTCGATCTTACCAAGATCGCTATCCAGAAGGGGCTTATACAACTTTGATGGCGTCGTAAAAAGTCCAATCTACTACGCCTTGTATATTGACCTTTTTACTTAGCCATCCTTTATCAAAATCAAACAAGGCAGGTAAATCCTTATCTTTATAATGCCCGAAATCTTACACCTTTTTAGGGCATTTCCTTATAGCTCCACAACAAAGTCTTAGCGTAAATATCTTCTGCGATTTTAAATCATTATCCATGCTCACCAAGAGTTTGCCCACACAAATCGATATATAACATTTTAGGATATCTTTTGTATAAAAACAGTTAATTCCCGATATCCAAACTATTTTTTGCTTGGTATTAGTGTGACCATCATTAGAGACCGTTGCATAATGGCAATTATGCAACGGTCTCATTAGAGTCGGTCCGGAAGACGTCGGTTTTGGATGTACGCTCTGTTATGTAAAGGAGGCACGATATGGAAGAGAGTCGATTAATGCCTTACGCCGACCAAGGCGGGGACGGATTAGGAAGTAGATACAATGTTAGTGCGGCAGAAAAATGGGGGGGGCTTTGGCTCTTAGAGTTTCATATGAGAATGCAAAAAAGATTTCGTTACAAAGAGATTGTTCGCAATAGACAACTGGAGGAACAGAAACTGAGAGAGACGGCATGGTGTGACTTGTTCCATGCCAGAATATTGCCCAGGGTGTGTCAGTTGCGCGAGCGGTGCGGTTTTGATTGCGATGCGTGTCGTGGTCTGAGTTCTTTAAGACCCTCCTGATGTGCCACTCTAATTGTGATGGTTTCGTCTTTATCCGGCAAGCAGAAAAGTAGTAGGATCAAGCTGTATGCTGGTATCCGGCGCTTTTGTATTGTCGTGATCTTTAAGAAGCCTCAAGAAGATGCCCTTGTTGTTCGAGTCAAGGTGTATGATGACGTCAAACAGATCGTCTAACCGGTTGCAGGGGTATGGTATTCCCTGCTCGTTTTTTTCTTCAATATGCCTGTGGGATAGAGCGGAGAACCAGATTTCCGCCTGATATTTATTGGCAAGTTTCTTGATATCTACAAAAAAAGACCTTTCAGCTTTTTTAAAATCGAGCCCGTCAACAATAAGCGTATCCGGTTTAAAATCTAAGAAATCGATCATATTCCGGATGCTCTTTTCAAGCATATCTACTGAAAAGGATGACCCACGATACGCGAGGATCATTCGGTTCCTTTCCACAATGAGCCGGTCCTCATCTGATCCTTCAAGATTAAGCACCTTGCGCAGATCATTAAGAATAGCGCTGTAATATGCGGTGATCTTTTCCGGACCTTCGCCCACGGCCACATGAATAAGTTTGCGTTTTTTAAACAGGTTGTCGAGCGCGATATGTATCAGGCACGCGGTCTTGCCCACCCCGGCCCGCGCTATGAATACCCCAAGATTTCCACTCCCCAGGCCGCCGCGAGAGGAGGATTCCAGTATCTTTAAAGGGCTTACGCGTATAAAGTCTTCTCTTATCATCATTTGTCACCTTTTCTCTTTTCCTCGTGGTCCTTTTTCAATTGCTCGGCAACACTCTGGGGAACCTTGTTGTATCGGGCGAATTCCATGGTAAATTCGGCCTTCCCCTGGGTACTGGATCTTAGTGTGGTAGAGTAACCGAACATTTCAGCCAAGGGGATTTCCGCCTCTACCGTGGAAAAGACCCCATCCTCTGAAGTGCTGATTATGATCCCTCTCCTTTGATTAAGCGATGCCAACACATTGCCTTGAAATTCCGAGGGGCCTTCTACGGAAACCTTCATAACCGGTTCCAAAATTGTAGGCGCTGCCTTTCTATACGAAGACCTGAACGCCCCGATCGCTGCCTGTTGAAACGCCATGTCCGAAGAGTCTACCGCGTGAGAATGACCATCATCAATGGTTACTTGTATCCCCACAATGGGGGCCCCGATCAGCTCTCCTTGCTTGAGGCACGCTTGAAATCCCTTGTCACACGAGGGGATATATTCAGTCGGGATCGCCCCTCCCTTGATTTTGTTGACAAAGTTATAGGCTGCTTCTTCGTACGGTTCCATCTGCCCTGCAACGCGGCCATACTGTCCCGCGCCACCCGTCTGTTTCTTGTGAGTGTAATTGAACTCAATCGTTCGTGTAATGGTTTCCCGATAGGCTACCTTCGGCATACCGGTCTCGACTTCTGCATTATATTCTCGTTTCATCCGTTCGACATAGACATCCAGATGGAGCTCCCCCATGCCTGAGATGATCGTATCGCCTGTCTCATCGTCCAGGGTGACCCTGAATGTAGGATCTTCCTTGGTAAAGCGGTTTAATGCCTTGGACATATTGACTTGCGCTTTGTTGTCCTGGGGTACAATCGCCAAGGAGATAACCGGTTCCGGAACATACATGGAGGACATGCTGTAATTTATTGTTCTGTCGGTAAAGGTATCGCCGGAGGAACAGTCTATGCCGAAGAGAGCGACAATATCACCCGCGTCTGTGTGTTCGACATCTTCCATCTTGTCGGCATGCATACGAACAAGCCTGCCCACTTTTACCTTCTTCTTGGTTTTTGTGTTGAATATAGTATCCCCTTTTTTAAGAGAGCCCTGATATATACGGATATATGTAAGCTGTCCGTACCGGCTTACTTCAAGTTTGAAAGTAAGCGCGACAAAAGGATCTTCCGAATTGGATGATAAACGGACCTCATTTTCGTTGTTGTCGAGGTCCAATGCAAAGTTTTTAATATCGTCCGGTTCAGGTAGATATTTTGTAACCGCATCCAGTACAAGCTGAACTCCGATATTCTTATAAGCGGAACCTAAAAATACAGGGGTTAATTCCAGTGAAAGAGTTCCCTGTCGGACTGCGTCATAGATGAGTTCTTCAGTCACACTGTCTTCCAGTATGGCTTCGGTCAATTCGTCTGAAAAGAGTGATACGGCATCAAGCATTTCTTCACGGCGTGCTTCTGCTTCTTCACGGAGGTCTGATGGAATTTTGTCTATCCGTATCTGTTCACCGTTAGGTCCTTCAAAATAGTATCCCTTCATGGTGACAAGGTCTACCACCCCCTTATGGTTTGCTTCCAGCCCTATTGGGATTTGCATCAGGATCGCGTTGTGTCTGAGTTTTTCACGGAGTTGGTCTACTACCCGTACCGGGTTCGCGCCGGAACGGTCGCATTTGTTGATAAAGGCAATGCGGGGGACCTTGTAGCGAGTCATCTGCCGGTCCACTGTGATTGATTGGGATTGGACCCCACCTACTGAGCACAGCACCAAAATAGCGCCATCAAGCACTCTCAGAGCCCGTTCCACTTCGATAGTGAAATCAACGTGTCCCGGCGTATCTATGATATTGATTATATGATCGTTCCAGGTGCAATAGGTGGCGGCGGACGCGATGGTAATTCCACGTTCTCGTTCCAGTTCCATGGAATCCATTGTAGCACCGACACCATCTTTGCCTTTAACATCATGGATGGCGTAGATCCTCTTGGTATAAAAAAGTATCCGTTCCGTCAGAGTAGTTTTTCCGGAATCTATATGCGCGCTGATTCCAATGTTCCTCAATTTGGTTAATTCATTGTCCATGTTACAAATTTCCTTTGGCACAAAATAAAAGGATCTTGCACAAGACTCGTTGCAAGACCCTCTTGACTATTTTTTAGTGAAACTATTCTTAATACCTATGCTTCGATTAAATGTCAAGGAAAAACTAACCAGCAGCCTCGGCCTCAAGAACAGAAAAGCTAAGCTCAGATCCTGCCTTTTATTGTTCAAAGATTAGTAGTTTTAACCTACTAATAACCTACTATTAGTTTATTGTTTACTTTTGGTAATTCGATAGTAATATAAATCTCTTTAGAATATTGTTTCATAACTGTCTCTCAGGCATTCCTCCCTTCGCCCGGGGGAGGCTTTTTGCGGGAATGACGATCTCGCCTCATTGCCCATCATGCCCGTGGAGGCGGGGATCCAGAGAATTAGGTTGCCTTTTGTTTATCTGAAGTCTTATGTGAAAAGCCCATGAGAAAGGAAAAGTTATCCAAGAATGCGGTCATGGCCGGCATGGCCGGTCTTGTAATTATGACCGTCATTATATGCCTGACTTACTTAGTCCAAAAGGATTTTGAACAATCTGTTGTTTCCCAGACGCAACAGCAGTTGTTAACGATTGCAAAGACAACTGCAAGCAGTGTGGAACAATTTATTGCCAAGCATTTAGAATCGCTAAACACCATTTCGCGGAATCCGAGCCTGCAGGAAGAGGTTTATAGG
>JAFDAE010000375.1 GCA_019314005.1 Deltaproteobacteria bacterium
TTCTGGTAGTGAATTTAAAGCTTTAGATGAATCAGGTTGGACAGAATGGGGAGCACAGCCTCTATTCTGGAATGAGCATGGTGACATGATTAACAACCTTGGATCCGCTGGTAACATGACTAAGAATGGAACGATTGTAGTAGGCAAGGGTGGAAACTAATAGCCATGATCGGCTATTGTTGTTAGTATGAAATCTCACACGCATAAGGGATGAATGAGATGACGGAAGAGAAGGTGGTGGACATACCAAAGGCTAGCTGGACCATTGTGTTACCGGTAGGTGCTCTCACACTCCTGGGAGCCCTTATGTTGTCTGTTTCTAACGAGGCAGCGGTCGCTTTGAAGCTTGGGGAACAGCATGGTGAATCCATCCTATTAATGCGCGAAGAATTACAATTGTTGCGTAAAGCCACAGAAAATCGCTATACTACCTACGATGCAGAACGTGATCTCGGATACATACAGCGGGACATCAGGGAGATTAAGGACGCGATAAAGGAAAATCATACAGGACGTTAATGGAATTGATATGTCGAGTAATACGAAAAGGATATTTTTCTGTCAATCGGTTTGGGGCTTAATGTTTGTTGTGGAATTCGCTTGGTGCGTGGTTAGGTATATTCCATAATGCAGTTAGCAAGGCTTGAACGACGGGTCCAACAGGACGAAGGCTTTAGGGCCGAGCCATATTTATGTTCCATGGGTGTTCCTACAATTGGTTTTGGAACGACTCAGATTTACGGGAGACGTGTAACACTTGACGATGAACCTATTTCGTTTCGTCAGGCAAGTATCGTATTTAGATCAGATTTGTTTGCAGCGATGGTTGATGCCGAAGCCCTCGTACCGAGTTTTCACGAGTTGTGCCCAATTCGGCAAGAAGTGATTGTTAACATGGTCTATAACCTGGGTGCACCACGATTTAGTCAGTTTGTGCGGTTTATATCGACCTTAGCGGTACATAATTACGTGAAAGCTAGCGAGGAGATGTTGAATTCAAGGTGGTATGGCCAAGTAGGTAGTAGAGCCAAACGATTAACAGGTGAGATGCTCCATGGAATCATTGCTTAGAAGAGAACGGAAATATAAAGCATTCTGGGGCGTATTTTTATTCGCTTGTGTGGCTTTATTCTTTGATAAGTTGACTGGAGATCATTGGGTCGATACTGTGATCTTCATATTTGGGTTATACATGGCCGGCAACGTCGGTGAGCACTATACGAGGAATAGATGATGATTGGTTCAATTTTTGCGGGTATTAAGGCCATTAAAGGTGGTATCAGCGTGGTTAAGGGCTTTGCTAAAGCCTGGAAGATGTATCTCCTGATCGCTGCAGTGGTAAGCGTATTGGTTACAGCCTGGGTCTACGTAGGCAACCACAGCAAGATGAAAGCAGAGCTGGTGGCCAACGATGCACTGATTACTCAGTTGTACTCAGATCTGGAACATGTCAATCTGCAAGTCTTTGCACGGGATGATCGGATCCGGTCTATGAACAATCAACGGATGGAAGAAGTAGAGGCAGCCAGAGCACGGCTACAGATGGCTAGGGATATGGTCCTGGGTCTCCAACTCCAGAATGAAAACATTTTAGAAGAGCTGAAATTTACACAGTTCAAAACATTAGAGGCTATACGTGATGATGAAGACTTTGCTGATTGGGTTGATTATCCTGTTCCTTCTGCCGCTTGGCGCCTGCTCGACCAAGCCACTCAGGGCCCCAGTAACTGAGTGTGTGCCTGAGATCATTGTTGAAGAGGTAATGGTACCTGTTCCTGCTGAGTTGTCCCATATCTGGGAAAACCCAGCCATACCTAGCGCCGGCGTAAACCTGGATCTGCTGGATTGGGCTCAGACCTGTGCCGTTACGTCATATCTGTACAAGAACCAGATGAAAGAGTTGAGGAGCTTAAAATGACTTTAGATCTCACACCGCAGTTCCGTCTTCATATCGAACAGGGTGTGAATTTTGAGCACGGTTTCCAATGGCTCGCGGGTGGGATCTTTATGGCTCCGATCGAGTACATTGAAACGGGCTACCCAACGGTACTAGAGGTGACAAGTCATGGGTTGAATACCCTCTCATCTCACCCAGTGATAATCTCCGGAGTTGAGGGCTGTGAAGCCCTCAACTCCTCAGACACAGACATTGCTCTATGTACCAGGATTGATGATGATCACTTCTCTGTTCCCCAGTCCTCTGTAAATAAGACCTGGGAAGAAGGGTCTGGCGAGATTACGTATCACATCCCAACAGACATAACGGATTACACTTGCAGATGTGTGATCAGGAAGAATTGGTTCAGTTCTACCGTCATCCATGAATTGACTACAGAGAATGATGGCATTGTGCTGACAGTAGCCGATGGGGGTATTCAACTTTTGATCCCAAAGGTGGCCACTGCTGCATTTAACTTTACGTACGGCGTATATGACGTCGACATGATTGCTCCTAGTGGCTATGAGTCTCGTGTATTCAAGGGCCCTGTGACACTCCATCGTGAGATTTCAACATCAGCGAAGTTTATGACCCCAAAGAAACCAGTGTGATCTACTTGCGGGCAGGTCTCAGGACCCGGCCCATTAGGTATCACAAGGCCATCGAACAACAGGGGATGATCGTAGACGCTAAGCATGGCATTGCCATGTACACGTCACGAGCGGGTATGGCTGTAGGGCCAGCTGGTCCGAT
>JAFDAE010000072.1 GCA_019314005.1 Deltaproteobacteria bacterium
TTGGCATAATAATTGAAATTCAATTTTCGTGCCAATTACAAAAGATTTGGGCTTCGGGTCAGAGCAAAACCCTTGGCCCGACGAAAAGACGTCTTAAAAACGGTGAAACTTCAGCATAAAAGGAGTAAGGGATTGAACGAATGCACAGATCAAATTATGTTTAGCATATTTGACATGGATAGGTGTGAACAGCCAATGATAGATGCTTTCAAATATATTCGTCTTTTGTTTTTTTTGCCCAGTATACAAGCCTACCCAGATCGTGTTCACATGATAGATCAGATTGCTCAGCGGGTTGGCAAGGCGGTTCTGCTGGTTGGTCGGCACGACATGGATCCTTCCAAGGCTGGCATTGAGCACATGCGAGTTGTAGAGGTGAGACGCAGGGGTAAACTCGATAAGTTGCCCCTGGCTGCAAGTAAAATGGCTATGCAACTCATTCGGGATGAGAATATCAACGTTATGCACGATACCTTCGGCATCCTGTCTTTTCTTTTTTTGTATCGGAGACGATTTCCACAGATTATTTTTGTCAGTTCTTTATACAACTTGGCAGAATGGGAGCTCAAGCACACATTGAGGCCTTACTGCTCATTATCTAATTTCATCAAGTTTAGAAACTTCCGGCAGTATCTGAAAAATGTGATACTCCAGCGCGCTGTTTGTTTGTTGGCTGATTGTGTAATTGTTCAGGCTCCCGGCCTGGAGAAGCGTCTTATAGCTCAAACCAAGATTCCACAGGAAAGAGTTGCCTGGATTCCTAACAGCGTTGCCAATTGGCCAGGTCTATCCCCTTGGCTGGATCGTCAGTATTCCGAAAAGATACGCCTGTTATACGTTCGTGGCTTTTCTGTAACGACTGGCTTTGATGTCTTGCTCAGCGTTCTGGATCTTGCTCGTTCCAAGGGTATTCCATTACAAGCCACAGCAATTGGAGAATATGCTTCCATTGACGAATTGTATTTAAGGAAGCGTGTACGTCATTTAGATTTGGGGGATATGTTGCTGCTTAAACTACGTGTAGATCATGCCAAAATGCTTAATTATTTCGATGTTAGTGATTGGTTGTTTCACGTGAGTGAGTTAGATGGTTCGCCTCGGATTGTGTTAGAAGCATTGGCACATGGTCTCCCCGTTATCGGATCAAATCATCCAGGTATCACAGTGTTGGATCCACTTCGCCAGTTTATTGCCTTTGCAGAGCAGGATAATCCAAAACACATTTTGCAGATTGCGATGACCCGCGTGATTGACCCAAAGGGCTATCAGAAACGGTCGCAGATAGGTGCTGCCTATGTAGCCGAACATTTTTCCAGTCAAGCAATATCACAGAGGCACATAGATCTTTATGCCGAATTACTCAACCGCAACAACAAAGGTGGAGCATTTACACGTGGTAGCCGCGATTATTCGTATACTTGAGAGGATTGTCAAATGAGGATTCTTCACTATAGTGTTCATATGGGCGGATTTATGTATGAATGGCCTCATTATCACATGATCGCGGAGTTACGAACTGCCGGGCATACCGTCGTTTATTGTAATCCTGTGGAAATTTTGGGACATGTTGGCAGTGTGGGGAAATACTCGGAAGTGTTGTTGCGTCAAGTACGGTCAATGATGAATGATGGGGGATGTGATATGGTATTTGCTTCAGCTACGGATAATCACATCGAGCCTTCTGCTATTCTTGAAATCCGTCGCATGGGAGCACCTTGTGTTAACTTCCATTGCGATGACCTGACAGTACCTTACAGACTCCGTAAAATTGCTGGGAGTTTTGATTTGCAATGGATTACGAGCCGTGAAGCGGAGCCGCTGATATCTTCATATGGAGCAAATGTAATTGCTATGCCTATGGCTGCGAATCCGTACTTTTTTCGTCGGAAATCAGTTGCGGAGGAACGAGTCATAGGTTTCATTGGATCACCATATGGTGCGAGGGCACGCCATATCGTCGCTCTTGTTACCAGTGAAATCCCAGTCTGTATATACGGGAAGACAGCTCAGGCTGTGGGGGTAGGCGGACATTGGAAAAGCAATCCGGCTACCCGCGTTTTTGGGAAACTGGCTCCCGCGATTCGACACATACTCAAAAGTCTGACTTTCAAAACCGGAAGCAAATGTATTGTCGCCGGAGTCAAGAGAAGCCTCTTGGAGCTTGTGGAAGACAAGAATAGCCTAATGTCCGCGCTCTCACGCGTCGAGTTTCGAGGCTCTCCCACGTTCGAGGCCATTCCGGAGTGCTATTCGTGGCTGGGACTTAGCATGGGGTCGCTGGAAACCGGAAGCACCTATGTGCTTAAGCACCCACTGATGCACATCAGGCTGCGGGAGTTTGAGGCTGCCATGTGTGGCGCTGTTCATATTGTGAATCGATTTCCAGAATTGCAAGAATGTTTTAAAGAGGATAGTGAAATGCTGTTTTATGGTGATGCGGATGAACTTGTAGATAAGGCAAGGTTTTACTTGGCTCCTCAGCGAGATACTCTGAGGGAGCAGATTCGGCAACGAGCGCGCCGGCGTGCTGAGAATGACCACACATGGTTGAATAGGTTTTCCCGAATCTGGGAACTTCTGGGTATCTGTTAGCACGAGAAATAGATAATATTCGGTAATGGGCACTTACTCTGAGTTTTTTTGGGGGCAAGCCAATTGCTTGAGCCTGATTTGTTAGAGCAAAAATAGTAATGGAACCAATTTGTTTACAACATAGCAGTTGTCCTATATGTGGGTGTGTTCAGAATAAGCCTATCGGACATATTTATTATTCCCGAAAGGCTACAATAGCATCAACACCGTTGCCTAAACTACCCCAAACACCAATACTCCTCCAATGCAGCGAATGTAAATTCGGATTTCTTTCAACAACCTTTACCCCCAAGTTTTTGAATGAATGCTATTCTCAAAATACACAGTCTCTATGGCGATCAAAAGAATCATCCTCTAAATATCAGAACTACCGGATACGAGAGAAACTATTGAAAGAATATGCACCGAATTCAAAAGTGCTTGATGTTGGTTGCTCTGATGGCGGTTGGCTGTGCTCACTTGGTTCATCTTGGGAGCGATATGGGATAGAACCTGCGAGTATAGGTCACTTCCCTGACAACATTTTTATTTCCAACACGACTTTAGAAAAAGCTGTTTTTAAAAACAATTTTTTTGGTGCAGTTACATTATTTGATGTTGTGGAGCATTTGCACAATCCCATAGATATCTTTGAAAAAATTCATAGATATCTTACACCGGGAGGTATTGTGATAGTTGAAACAGGGGATATTATGTCTTGTTTTGCAAAATTTATGAAAAATAGATGGTCCTATGCTGCAATACCTTCCCACGTTTCGTTTTTTACCTATCAATCAATCAAAAAGGCATTCTCGTTATCAAATATTGATCTAATTTACTACAAAAAAATTCACAGACCTACCAGAAGCAGATTTAGCAGAAAGTTGATCCAAGCAATCAAGGCGTTTGGTTATAGAGCTTTTTCAGGAGGAGTGGAAGCTTTACCCGAAACAAAGAAGGTATATCCAATTAAATATTTCTATGAGTACAAACCCCCAGATTTTTTATTCAGCGACCATTTTATCGCAGTGGGAAGAAAAGAATAAGATTTTTGGAATTCACATATTTACGATTTGTTGGAAGAGGTTGTTATTGTGTGGGCAAGAGCCTGAGTGAAAGCCAAGCTCTTGATGATAACGGCCACGTGAAGAATGCTTTGACAATTTTGTAGCTATTCATTACAGGGGCTACTTAAAGGAAGGAAGATGGTTGCTCTAAATAGATTGGATAGCTCGCCGAAAGTGGCGTTTGTCCTGCGTGGTATTACAAAATATCGATTACCGTTATATCGTCGATTAAAAGAACGAGGAAATGTTAGTTTTCATATTTTTTGTCAGCAATTTGATCTCCCTGCAGAACGAGTTGGTTTTTCTCAGCCTTCATCTACCGATGGGTTGCCGATCACATGGCTTAAAGCTGAGAACTGGACAGTTGATTTTGTAGGACGATTTGGCGTGTCCACACCCTCGTTGCGGATGTTACCTGAATTGATGCGGTACCGACCGGATGTTATTGTTTTTGAAGGTCTTAGTAATATAGGGAATGATCTAATCTGCATGCCTTATGTGTACTTGCGCAAAATTCCATTCATCTGGTGGTCGTTGGGTGCTATTCCTGAGAGGAAAAAATCTTTGCGATCACGATGTGGTGATGCGATTCAATCCTGGTATCTTAAACGGGCGGGTGCTGCTTTTGCCTATAGTAGTTATGGAAAAAAAATCCTTGAACAATTGGGTGCTACTTCAGATCGGACTTTTGTTGTTTATAACACTCTGGATGAAAAAGCTATTTTAGAAATGATTGAGCAATGCCGCCCATTAGTGCCTGAATTGCGACATCACCTGAAGATATCTCATCAGCCAGTAGCTGTTTTTTCAGGCACCATCAATCGAGGTAAGCGCTTAGATGTGCTCATAAAGTCTTTTGCAATAGTCAGGCAGACCATGAGATCGCAAGACCCGCGCCTGATTGTGATTGGAGATGGTGAGGATTTGCCAAGATGCCAGGACATTGCTCGAAAACTTGATTTATCTAAAACTGTTCATTTTGTAGGCAGGCAGGAAGAATTAGCTTCAGCTTATTTCTTGATAGGGCAAGTAGCGGCACTGCCTGGCCTCGGGGGCTTGGCGATCAATCATGCATTTACACATGGGTTGCCAGTTATTTGTGGTAAGGCTGACGGTTGTGAGATAGACTTGGTACAAAATGATAAGACGGGAATACGTTTAAAAGAAATGACTGTATCTTCTTTGGCGAACTCACTTTGCGGCATGTTTAAAGACCATTCGTTAGCTCATCAGATGGGTAAAAACGCCCATAAATTGATTACCACTAAGATTACAATGGATAATTATGCTTTAAAAATAGAATCGGCTATAAAAACCGCATTAGAAACTTCAAAATAAAATCTTATAAGGATATCCAATTGAAAATCCTATTAATTGCTGGAGCACGTCCTAATTTTATGAAAATTACTCCAATTGTCAAAGAGATCATCAACCACAGGGACGGCCATGCGGCAGAACGGATAATCAATTTATTATCAAGAAATAAATAGCGATACGTATCCATGATGATTTGTTTTGATATATAGAATGAGAATTATGTATGTGAAATATCTCTACCGTCCTCATATTTTATTCTTGATATTGCTGTTTTCCCCTTATCTAGTTAAGGATGTTCCGCCTTTTCGCGATATTCGCTTCGATCACATTCTGTTACTGTTTATGGGACTTCGTATAATTTTATCTGGGAAAGTTTTTAGGTCAGCCGAATTTATACCGTTTGTCCTGATGTTTCTTATATTCCTATGCAGCACTTTTATTTCTTCAATATCTGGTACGTTTTCTCCTTCTATGGCGCTTTTTATCAATATTGTAGAGTGGTATGGGCGTGGATTTATTATTCTTTTATTCTTGAAAAGTTCCAATATGTGGTTTGGCGAAGAAGAAATTATAAAATTATTTAGAATTGTAATATTTGCCAGCGTGTTAATCAATGTAATTGCTTTATGTCAATTAATTTCTCCTTTCGATCAAGTAGTTAATCCTTTTTTAACGAGATACTATAGTGGAACATTTGGTAATAATCAATCGTATATTTATATACTTATGGGACAAGGGCGGGCTATTTCAATCCTGGCGCAAACGGGGACGGCAGGATTATATGCGCTATTAGTTTTTTCCCTTCTTCTGTTTTTAGGCCCAAATTTATTGAAAATGCGAAAAATAGTTTATGGGGGCTTATTGGCTCAAAGTCTTGTAGGTGGGTTTTTGCCATTGTCAAAAGCATTTATATTAGGCGTTCCGATTGTTTTGCTAATATACTGTTTGCGACTCAATATGACAAGAATAATTAAATTGGGATTTATAGTGTTGGGTCTTTGTATCGTTGCCTACGGCGGGTTAGGATATATGAATTTACAGAAGCATGCTTCTTATGCAAATGGCTCTGTGCAGATGCTTGCTTCCCCAGATCTAATTTATGCCGCGACTTTTGGCCCCAGGTTTGGTGAAGGTAGCGCATTAGATAAGACAATGGATATCACAAAAAAAAATTGGTTGATTGGTACAGGTGTTGTTTCGGGTATACGACTGTGTGATTCTCAATGGGTACCATTGTTGGTGTTTGGAGGAATAATTGGCTTAACTTATTACATTTGGTACATAATCACCGCCGTATGGCCGATTATTAAAAGGAAAGGGTTTATACAAAGGAATGTGATAGCTGGAAGACAAATACTAATATTTTATCTAACCATATTTTTTATTTATATTTTATTTGGTATTGGCTCGCCTACTTTTAGTCAAGATAAAACAGGTGATTTTTTTTGGATTTTAACTGCTGTTCTTTCCAGGCTCGCAATATGTCGACCATCCGTATATTTTTACAAAGGCAACTAAATGAAGATCCTCTTTATTGCTCCATTACCTCCGCCCGTGACAGGGCAATCTTTAGCATCCAAGCTATTCTTGGATGAATTAGAAAAAAGCTATCAAGTAGAAATAATAAATATTAGCAAAAACACATTCAAGCAAGGATTAAATTCTGCTAAAAGGATTATTGAAGTTTGTAGAAGTATAAAGGATATTTGGGCAAAAAAAGGGAAGGCCGATATAATTTATCTTTCAATTTCTCAATCCATAACTGGTAATATAAAAGATATTGTTACTTATTTTGTTTGTATTGACAAGCTTCCAGAGATGATAATACATCTACATGGCGGCGGAATTAGAAAGCTAATATTTGATAAGTATCCACTTCTCCATTACATAAATAATTTTTTTTTAAAACGTGTGGGTGCCGCAATTGTGTTAGGCGATTCGCTTACCTCAATTTTTGAAGGTATGATACCGTCCAATGAAATGTATGTAGTTCCAAACTTTGCAGAAGATTATCTGTTTTTGGACGAAGACAAGGTAAGAGAAAAATTTAATCGACTTGAGCAATTAAATTTTTTTTTTCTCAGTAACCTTATTCCTGGAAAAGGGCATTATGAGTTGGTTGCCGCCTATAAAGCGTTGGATAGGAATTTGCAGGAAAGAATAAGAATTGATTTTGCCGGGGCATTTGAGTCAAAAGATAAGGAGACGGCATTTCTAAGTACGATTAAGAAAGTCAAAAGAATTAGATATCATGATATTGTGTCTGGTGCTGGGAAAAGAAAACTTTTTGCCCAAGCACACGTTTTTTGTTTACCAACATATTATTATTATGAAGGCCAGCCTATATCCATTTTAGAGGCCTATGCTTCCGGCTGTGCAGTTATAACTACAGATCATGGCGGGATATGCGATATTTTTAAAGACGGAATAAATGGGTACCAAATCGAAAAGAAATCACCCATATCTCTAAAGAGAGTAATAGAACACATCATAAAAGAACCTGACCAGTTATTGCAAATAGCGCTCTTAAATCAAAGAATTGCCCGCGAAAAGTATACCACACCTATATACTGTTCTTCTCTGCTGAAACTTATCGAAAGAATTGGAAATCAATGAATCTCTGTTGTTTTTCGTTGGAAATATGTCAGTTGTCATTAGGATAATCATGGTTATATAGGGTGCACTTGCGGGACATCCAGAGAGCGCCGGTTAAAACCGGAAAGGTGTAGTGAATGAAAGATTCATACAGTGAAGGAGTAGCGAACCACACCGACCCCGAGTCATGCGGCTGTGGCAGTAATGACATGGCTGAAGCGTTGACAGGGGAACGTATGGGCCGAGTATTGAGCCGCGAAATCCCGATATTCCAGGGTGCCGACGTAGTTGGATGGTATGGAAGGCAATATCGAATGTATCGCAATCGCGAGATACATTCGGACCCTGCGCGGTCAGAGACCTTGAGCACGTACGGAAGCATCTTTCGCGGGAACCGGGAGATCCCGTCTTTGGCACGGGGGTTCCAAAGACCGTATTGGGAAGTCTAAGGACATAATCCAATGATGAAAGAATATGGGAAGTCGGACAGCTCCATAATACATGGGAAGTTGTCGAACAAAGCCTGTAAAAAGGCGGCGGAGGCAATGGAGGAAAGTGGGCTGGCCAAGGGGAACACGTTTAGGCAAAACGCATACCGGACACGGTGCCGGAACCATGCGCAAAGTGCGTTTAAACGGGTACGCGGAGCAGCAAAAGGAGACAGGAAGCTTCGGTTCACTGCGCTTTTTCATCATGTTTACAGCATCGAAATGTTGTGCACAGCGTATTATGGAGTTAAACGCAAGGTTGCAGCAGGTATAGATAGATGGTGAGACATGGCAGCAGTACGGAAGAAACCTTGAAGGGAACCTTAAGGAATTTTCACAACGGCTGAAGCAAGGAGCGTACAGGGCAAAACCCACCGTAAGGCATTATATTGACAAACCGGATGGCCGCATACGACCGATTGGCATTTGTGTGTTGGAAGACAAGATCGTTCAGCGGGCAACAACTACCAGAGGTAGTGGTTTAAACCGATTAATCAATTACACAGGGCTGGTATTTCCATATCGGTTCCGGCCACTACCAAAGATCCCTTGGCTACGTGGGAAACACTGTTCACCAGATACATCAAATATTGCTTTCGCCAAGAGAAAAAGTGGACAGAAAAACCATGTATGTGGCAGATGATCAGCCGGCTGATCTTTACGATATGGCGAATATGATCAGGCAATCCGTGGGGGCGCGAAATATTTATCATGTTCCGCTCTGGATGGCAAAATTGGCTGCAAGGGTTGGGGATGGCTGTAAAACGGTTGGCTGGCATAGTGTTCCACTGTCAAGTTTCAGGCTTAACAACATTCGTACCGAATACGTTTTCGATATGCGGCCCATTATGGAGGTTTCTATGCCTTTGCCATACAGCCTGGAGGCGGGTGTGGAGCAGACTGTTCAATGGCTGCGTGAAATGGGAGAAATTTAATCCACAGATTTCGCAGATTGGCGCAGATGGCCGCTTTGAAGAGAATAAAACAGCTTGAAGAAAAAGGGTTGATTCGC
>JAFDAE010000376.1 GCA_019314005.1 Deltaproteobacteria bacterium
TATCATCAACACATCTTTCTATATTGATAAGAACGGTGTAATCTACGACTCCGCATATGGTTATAGAGATATTGTGCATTGATTGTCGGCAAGCAAGCGGATCAACACCTCTCTAATAGAGAAAGGCACAGCGCCCAATAAAAGCCGGCCTGCACACAAAAGGAAAAACCAAAAAGAAACAAAAAGCCGATGCACCAGGACAGATGAAGTTGTTTAAAAAACACATAAAAAAGTCAAGGATTTAAATTAGGAAATCAACGGCCTGAAAAAAATATCTTTCGACGTTCGATTCCCCTTTCTATTATATGACGCTTTTCCACTTGCCATACGAGCTTTTTCCCCCTAATATATCAATGATACAGAAAGAAAACCAAACTCTTATCGAATCAGTCGCCACACCAAGGAGAATGCGATGCATGAAAAAAGTCCGGTCAAAACGACGCAAGATTCTTTTAGCTGGCCTTTTTACCCCCGGTATCTGACACAGATTGTACCCGAAGAGGTCCTCAGGCTCCTTTTGGCAGGAATTGTTGAAAGGTTAGACGCACCGCTGATTATGTGGGAAATGAGGAATAAACTAGAGCCCATTTATCCTGTGGAGCGATTGGGTCATTATCCCGAGTTTTGTAAGATATTGTCGTTGGAAAATTTGCAACATGAAAAGAAAATCTCACCGCAAGGATCACAACGACTGAAAGAAATGGCCAAAAGATGCGGGGAGGATAGTCAAAAAAGGGCTGGGTTGGTTTTATCCTCTCCGCATCAATGCGCTTGTGAAGATTGCCCTCGGTGCCACCTCGGCCTAATTACCTGTTCCATGCCTGTAGAAATAGCTGAGCATCGACTGGCCGTATGCGTATCAGGAAAGTTTATTCGTACAGAAAATGAAGCAGATGTAATTAAGGCAACAGCCAAATTTGGCCTGAATGAAAGCGATCTTTTGATTCTAAAAAAATTAATACAAAAAATCCCCAGGAAGTCCAGCAAGGAGATCAAAGAGTTTACATCTCGGTTTCAACAACAGATTAAAATATTAAGCAGGGTTGCGGAAATCTTTGTCTCCAAGTCCCGTGAAGCGCTACAATGGCAACTTCAGACCGATCTGGGGAGCCGCTTTAATCGCATCTTCCTGGAAAAAGGAAGTGATGATCTAAGGCAAAGGACGCATCCCATCCTGAATGACATAAGGAATCTTTTCAACGTGTCTTTTGTGGCACTCTTTTGTTCGGCCAAGCCGGGCGATACTGTTTTGCAACTCTTTGCCCAGGTCGGCTGCGACGATGAGAAGGTAAGGGATGTCACTTTTAACTGGAAAAAGGCGTCACTTTCCATAGAAGACGACTTTGATTCCTATGAGTGGCTGCGTAAGGAAAGAAAGAAGGGAGAGTATCCTTCCAATTTCCTGAATAAAGCTATTAAAGGCGTGGGGCGCAACCATCTGTTGAAGGCATCTTTCTTCCTCCCGTATCTCTACGGCAATCGCTATCGGGGCATCTTCCTTATGGGACATTTTCCATCAATATTGCCAAGTCTTCTGGACAAGGAACGAGCAAACTTCCTCTGCGCCGTGGGGCATCTTGTGATTACCAGGATCCTGGCCCTGGTGGCCATTGAGGCCTTGAAAGAGCGTGGAAACTGGCGAGAGCTCATGACCAGGCTGTGGGCGCACGGCATCCGGTCAGATCTGCAAACACTGATTGGTGAGACCTATGAGTTCGAAAAAAGAGCGGGTTGCACAGAACTCCTTGCTGAGGATCAGAAACGTTTGAAGATCGCTGTTGATCGCATGAACGAGACTCTTGAAGAGATGAAAAACACGGCCAAGCTGGCCATACAGGCCCCTGATGCTGCTATTTCAACAAAGATAGACCGGACCGAACTCAAGAGAGAGTATTGTCCCCTCTCTGTCCTGATTCACAACTGTGTCGAGCGGATCCGCAAAAGCGCAAAACGGATGAACATCTCCATTGAAGTTGAAGAAAACGTTGATGATCTTCCCGGGGCAAACGTTGACCTCCGTTTAATAGGCCTTGTCTTTCAGAATATCCTGGACAACGCTCTTAAATACTCAAAAACAGGGAGCAAGATACGTATATATGGCCTCACTGACGAATTGAAACAATGGGCAAATATCCGTGTGAAGAATTATGGTCAGGGGATTCACAAAGAAAATTTATCAGAAATTTTTCAGCTCGGCTATCGAAGCAGGCTGTCAGAAGGAGAAGAGGGAGCTGGTCTCGGCCTTTACCAGGCTAACCGCTTTGTGGAACTCCATGACGGCCACATGCGGGCGGAAAGTTGGCCAGCCTTCAACGGGGCTTCGATTAAAAGTGACTATTATACTACTATTACTGTAGTTCTACCTAGCATTTGGAGGGATCCTATTTAAATTTCGAGGTAATAAGCAGTCTGTTAAAATATAACTACGCGTAATCAAAGACTTTTTATAAATTAAAAATGAGTTTTACCCTGGTTTTTAAATAGGATACATTTGGAGGTAATAATATATGCAAAAACTTCTTTATGCAGAAGATGGGTATAAGAAACCGATAGAAACAGACCCTTTTGTCTCAATCCTAAAAGAGGCTGAATTTGATGTGGAAATGGCAGATTCGGGAGAAAATGCCTGGCAGAAACTAACCGAGAAAGAGTATGATGTCCTTATTTTAGATATCATGCTG
>JAFDAE010000377.1 GCA_019314005.1 Deltaproteobacteria bacterium
TGTTTTTTGCAAGTGAAAAACCCCCACTTTTGCAAAATATTTTCCCCGGCACCAGTGGGGAAAAATCAGCCGACTTTGTCCGGTGCACCTCCTCAATTTGAATTCCCGAGTAACCACTTCCGGTTGCCATAGTGGAAAGGTTATCAAGGTCATTATTTCTCTCACTGTTTTACTGTGTTAACCCGGATTCTCGCATCCGTTGACTCTGGCCAGGAAACAAAAGCAGGTGGCAATGGTGCAGCACCCGATCCAGAATAGCCCCTGTCATCTGTTCATCATAGAAAACGTTAACCCAGCGCGAAAACTCAATATTGGTATTAATGATCAGCGTCTTGCGTTCATAGCATTCGGAGATCACTTCGAACAGCAGTTGGGCACCGGTCCTGTCCAGGGGCACATAGCCCCATTCGTCGCAAATCAGAAGATCTGCTTTGGAGAGCTTCTTCATAAAGACGGACAAAGTGCCGCTCTTTTTGGCTTCCGAAAGCTGATTTACTAAAGCGGCCGTTCTGAAGAATCTGGCTTCGATGCCCTTTTTGCAAGCCTCGACGCCTAATGCAATGGATAAATAAGTCTTACCCGTGCCCACATTCCCGTACATAACCAGATTGGTTTTAGTATTGATGAATTCGCAGTTCCGCAGGTAATCAGGAGAGACAGCCGCGGGTAAGGTGACTTCATCGAAGCGGAAGCCATCTAAAGTCTTGATAGAATAAAACCCGGCATTGTTAAGGCATTTATCCTTACGGAGACTTTCACGGTGCTCCAGTTCCGACTTTAGAAGCTTTAAAAGATACTCCTGATGGCTCTCGGCCTGGACCCTTTCCGCCATTTCCACCAGATTGCGGCTTAACTTCAGTTCTTTGCAGCAGGCGGCGATTTCAGCTGTTAGCATTGGGTTCACCTGCCTTTTCCAGCCTGGTATCATAAGCCGCTAAATTGGGGGTCACCCGCATCAGTTCGGGAATGTTTCCTGACAGCTGCATAGGAGCCAGTTCAGGGACATGGCCGTATATCCGGTTGTGCAGGTTGATCAGGCTGTCAATATCTGTGGCTGCGTATTTCAGAGCGTTCTCCACGGTTTTCAGGGCACTTTCAAAGCCGTTTCTGTCGGTGAGTGCGGCAATCACCCGCAATATCTTGCCTTTGTCGCTTCTACTGCATTTGTCCAGGTAGGTTTTTAACGATTCCGGCATCATCGGATAGATTCCGGTGTATTTTAAAGCATTCGGCCTGAGGGATAGCTGTGTCAGGTACGGCAGCCACTGCATACTCTGCTGTCTGGAGTCACCATACAATCTCAGATGCCTGACAAGGGGCCGATGGCTTTTATCCAGAGCTATAACCTCCCCGGCGGTGATCTTTACCAGTACCCTGGTATTGGCATACTGAGGCGAGACTGAATATTCGTGCAGACCATTGCCCAGATAAAACCGGCCATAGCCGTTGGTTTTTACCGTAAGGTACTTACTGACATCTAGCGGTACCGTCGGTAAAGTCAGCAGAGCTGCCTTATCGGCCGCGTAAAGTTCAGAGATAGTGGCCTCTTTACGGTAATGTTCTCTTTCTCCGTCCAAGTCACAGGTTTTCAACAATTCCTGATTGAACTCCCCCAATCTTTCAAAGTGGGGGACCGGCACCAGCCAGTTTCGACGGTGGTAACCTACCTTGCTTTCTACGTTTCCTTTTTCATGACCGGCCTCGACATTGCAAAAGACTGCTTCAAAGCGGTAATGCTCACAGAATCTTAAGAAATCGTCGGTAAGAGTGCGTCCACCGTCTTTCAAAACTTTGCTGACAATGGTACTGGTATTATCAAACCAGATGCGCGACGGCACACCTCCGATATGTTCGAAGATTGAGATCAGACCCTCGAACAGACATTCCTGGTTTTCGCCCTTAAACAACTGGAAATAGCCTTGATTGCTATAAGGAAAGGACAGATTTAGGTATTTGCCGCTGCAGAGATGTCCGTTTTCGTAGTATTCAGCATCACCAAAATCCCCCTGCGCTTCCCCAGGGATGTGTTCCAAGGGCAAATAGCCAACTCTGTGCCCGAAAATCTCCTTTTTCCTCTTGGAAACATAGCCGGCCACCGTTCGGTAAGAGCAGTTAAAGTTCTCGTGGTATTTCTCTATCAACCGCTGGTAAACACGCTTGGCCGTGTGTCTTTGCTTACGCTTGGCCTTTTTGTCTTCTGTCAACCAGGCATCAATATCAGCTTTGAAAGGATCCAGCTTGGGGAATTCAAACCCTGCCAGAGAACTGGTACAGGTCTTATTCCAATCCACTTTTTCCATGTATAGCCTTACCGTTTTACGATCCCGTCCGGTTTCCTTCGATATCTCCGTGATACTTTTGCCCTCATCATAATATAGTTTTCTGAGATCATGCACCTCAGTCATCGTTAGCAACCTCCATTCCTCCTTGTAACCGTTTTCTTTCCTGTTACAAGGATAGTATTTTGGGTCTGGCACCTTCAATAACTTCTTTGCATTAGTGGGGAATTTCCGTTGCAATAATGGGGAATTCTGTTTGCAATTCCGTCCTATTTAATTATGCAACAAACAATCCATACTTATTTTGATATTGTGATGTTTCAATACTCCGGTAAATTCCTCCGATGTAAATTGACTGCCTTGATCTGTGTTAAAGATTTCTGGACTACCCTTCGTG
>JAFDAE010000378.1 GCA_019314005.1 Deltaproteobacteria bacterium
CGACCTATCATAGAGTCATAAGCCACCTTCTTCTCCGCTGGCATAGTTAACTCGCTCCAAATTTCCATCCATTGACCGTAATGTTTGTTAATAATCTCACCACCAATCTCAACTTCAGTATTAAGAATAATGGCGTGACCAATAGAATTAACCCAACTAACACGAGTTGTACCAGTTCCATCATCAAGCTCTGGCAACTTGATATTCAAATAAATCTCACCAATTAAATCCCCAACTCTCTCAACCTTGCAGTAAAATTTCTTACCAAAACTCGCCTCTCCAGTGAACAATTGTTCATTACATTCGATTGCAAAATTGGTGTGCCGTTTATAAACCATAACGAAGAAGGTTATTTGTGGGTTACCCGTTAAATAAATATCCTGTACTCCGTAAGCAGCAAGCTGTAAAAGTGCTCCAGGCATTACTAATAAATAAAATTCAAACTAACTTACTATTAGCAAACAAAATCAAACTTCGGCGTTGAACCTACTTGAAATAATTGCTTGGTATATAGTAATATTGTTCATTCTATTTACCAACTTCTATCAAATGAGTTATCGACCTTTACCAAGAAATGATACCCTAACAACTCTTAAAATTACCAGTCAACAAGACGTCACTCCAACAGACGCCTCTTCCACAAAAACCATCGCCGCCCTTCAAGTACTCGGAGGCGCCGTTGTCTACAAGGAACTCGCAGTTAAAGGAGATTTCATTGTCAAAGGTGCCAGTACGTTTTACGGAACTACCACATACGAAGGAAATTCAATATTTGAAGATGATTTAACGGTTGAAGGAATTTTGTACACCACTACAATAGATCTTGACCCAAATTCCACAGAAACTGTTATCAGTATTAATGGCGCAACAGATTTCACTGGCGACACTCTTATTTCAGGAGATCTAGAAGTAACTGGTGACGTCACTTTCGACACTCATCTTATTGTTCAAACATTGACAGCAACAACCGCAGGAATTAACGGCACATTAGCTGTGACACAAGACGCAACTTTCTCTTCAGATGTCACTATAGCCCAAGATCTTACTGTTCAATCTAATGGACAAATTGACGGTGATCTGAATGTTACTGGTTCTTTAACAGCTGGAAATGTTTCTTTTGATTCTGAAAATGTGACAACACTTGTTGTTAGCAACACGGCAACCTTTGAGGACACAGCAACCTTCAAAGAGGCCGCCATTTTTGAGAAAACTGTTGACGTCACTGGAAACACCACTGTTCAAGAACTTATCATCACATCAGGTTTAATATATACTGGCTCTTCGGCTGTTGATATTTCTGTCCTAGATATCTCCAGCAATCTTGCTGTAACAGGTACAATGACATACGCCAACAGCACAGCAGCATCATTCGATAATTTGGATGTAACAAATTTATCAGCCACGAATTTTACCTTCTCAGATTCAAGTGTCACAAATCTTACTGTTACTGATACTCTCACTGTCGATACAATTGATGTTACTACGCTTAACGCAATATCTCACACATTTGATTCTGAAACCGTTGGCACACTTAATGTTGGTACTGCAGCAAATTTCGCTCTGGAAGCAACTTCAACATTTACAGGACCTGCTATTTTCAACAATACTTCCAACTTTAATGATACTCTGACAGCTGTCACAATCAATGTGACAACACTTAACGCAACGTCTCTCTCATTTTTATCAGAAGATGTAGGTACACTTAATGTTCGTACCACAGCAAATTTCGCTACAACTAGCACATCAACTTTCAGCGGCACCGTCGACTTTGATTCAGATTCCACATCAACTTTCGAAGGTCCAGCAACTTTCAACAATACTTTTGCGGCAACAAGCACCTCTACATTTAGCAGTGGTCTCATTGTGTCATCTGGTGATGTCGCTGTAACAACTGGAGACCTCACCATCGTGGCTGGAGACGTCAAAACTAATACTATTAATCCGGTGTCAGGTTCTTCAGTCACATTTGGTACTGGTACTGTTGTAAACACATCCACCGATACAATCACAACTCATAAAATCAGCGCATCAGACACAGTTTCTGGTCGTAAATTCGCAGGTCCAACCACAACACAGAACGAAATAGATGTCGACACTGCCAATCAAATGGATTTCAAGGTTGGTAATACGCAAACTCAAACTAATGTTGCCACGTTTACGAATACTGATATAACATTTAATAATATTATACATTCGGCTTCCACTATTTATATTGACAATGGTCATCTTTATGTTCAAAATGGTGATGTTGAAGTTGGAAGATATTTGAAAATAGATCAAGACAATAAAATATACACAAGTTATGTTACAGGATCATCTAGTACAGATATAGATCTTATTGTATTTCCAGAATCTTCCACTGGGATAGTTAAAATATCACCCACAACACAAAGCACCTCAACAACAACGGGTGCCCTCACTGTTACAGGTGGTGTAGGAATTGCTAAAGACATTAATATTGGCGGAAACATATTTTGTGGTGAGATACTCACATCTAGTGGACAACCTTACATTGCAAATAATGACATTGACACATATATCATTTCCGACGGACAAATTTGGTTAAGTGGTAATCTTATACTTGATGGTAAACCCGAATTCTCTAATGCTGAGGTCGGAACAATAATTTATGATGATGCAACTGATTCATTTAAAGGAATGACATCCCATGA
>JAFDAE010000379.1 GCA_019314005.1 Deltaproteobacteria bacterium
ATGATAGAGTTGCTGAAAACGAGCATAAAAAGGCTGAGAAAGAGTATAAAGATGTAATTGAACGTCTTAAATCAGAGAAAGTAGCTGCTTTAGACGAAGGCGATAATCGTCGTGTTGTTGAATTGGACGATCAAATCCTCAATACCGAAAAGCCTGTTGAAGAACCGCAAGAAGATGTTGTCTTCAAGCAGTGGAATAAAGGCAACGAGTGGTACGATAACGATCAATTTCTCGCGGTGCAAGCCGATATGGTTGCACAACAATACTTGAATAAAGGGCTTCGAGGTAAAGAATTGCTAGATACGATGACGGAGCACATGAAAACCGCTTATCCCGATAGATTTAAAAAGGATAGCGACAGACCTGCTTCTGTTGAAGGTGGTACGGTTAGACCCCGAACCCCAAGCAAGAATTTATCAGAAAAAGACCTAACGCCTGATGAGCGTGCCGTTTTCAAGAACTTTAACAGAATGAATATGTTTAAAGATGACGCAGCAAAAACCAAATACTTTAAAGAAGTAATCGAACTTAGAGACTAACCCAAGAGGGCAATAAAGATGGCATGGACACAAGAGAGAAAAGACGCAGCAAGTAAACGTATGAAAGAACAAAACGCAGCTAAAAAAACGGCTGAGAAACGCGAAAACATACGAGTACCTATTGGTGCGCAAAGAGACATTACGAATGTACATGATACACCAAAAGGTTTTATTGACCGATGGGTAAATGATGATGGCAGTCGTGTAGAGAAATTCAAAGCAGCAGGCTACGAAATGGTAGATGCTGCGAAAATGGCTTCCACTGTGGATGGCTCTCACGCGCAAAACGGCGTTGTTTCGAAGGATATGGGGAAAGGTGTAACAGCCTATCTTATGCGTCAACGGGATGAATATTATTCTGAAGACCAATCTAAGAAACAAAAAATCGTTGATCGTACTGAGGAGTCTATGCGTAGGAAGAAAGTTAACGCACAAGATAGTACAGACGGTAATTATGGTGAAGTCAAAATCGGATAAACGCCATATTACTTCTGTCTCAGGAGTAAAAAAATGGCAAATCCAGATAAAGCAAATGGGTTTAAATTTGTAAAAACAATTTCTGGCGCACCCGCTGCGTCAGTTATGCGTTCAGTCGGTGTTACTGACGGCGCAGATATGTTCGTTGGAGATCTAATCTCTCTCGATACAAACTTAGGTAAAGTAGGCGTTACTAACGATCCTGATTTCCTCGGTATTGCAGCAGGTTTCGGTAAGGTCGATCCTGCTACGGGTAATTATGCGGGCGCATATAACCCCGACAATCTAACTACACTTTACTACGATGATAGCGCAAGCACTCATACAGAATGGCGTGTATTTTACGTTCCTCTGCAAGATGCAATCTTTGAAGTTCAATCTGATACAGACCTCGACTTAGCGGTTGGCGATCCATGTGATTTGCTGGCAACTACGGCTGGATCTACTGTAACAGGTATTTCTGGACATCAAGTTGGCGCCAACACCAATACCGACATGCGAGTGGTTGACATTCCCGCTTATCCCGATAACGACTCGACTTTAGCAAATACCCGCTACCATGTGGCTATTACTCCTGCTGAAGCAATCTTTGGTTAAGGAGAAAAATAATGCCAATTAATACAGGTAATTTCGCAAAACTCTTATATCCCGGCCTTAATACTATTTACGGCCACAAATATAATGAGTTTACAAAAGAGTGTTCTCAGATTTTTGAGACACGTTCATCTAAACGCGCCTATGAAGAAGATATTGGGGTAACAGGTTTCGGCCTTGCTGCTGTTAAGTCTGAGGGCAACGCAGGAGCTTATGACACTGAGCAACAAGGTTTCTTAACGCGTTACAACCATGTTGTGTATTCTTTAGGCTTCATTATCACTGAAGAAATGATGGATGACGACCAATACGATACTGTTGGTCAGCGCCGTACTGAAGGTTTAGCGTTCTCACAACGCCAAACTGAAGAAACGGTTGCTGCTAATATTTTAAATCGTGGGTTCAACACATCGTTTTCTTACGGTGATGGATCAAGTCTTATCGCTTCTGCTGGTGGCGGTGGTTCAGCTTCACGCCCTAATGTATCAGGTGGTACATGGACTAACGGTGCAGCTACGGCGGGTGATTTATCCGAAGCAACTTTAGAGCAAGCATTAATTGATATTGCTAACTATGAAGATGATCGCGGTAAGAAAATCCAAGTCAACGCGAAGCAGCTAATTATCGCTAATGGTAATCAGTTTAACGCAGAGCGTATTCTTGGATCTACACTCCGCTCAGGCACAGCGGATAATGATGCTAACGCAATACTCTCTATGGGAATGGTTCCTAAAGTTGTACTGAACCACTACTTAACAGATGCGGACGCATGGTTCATTCAAACTGATATGCCTAACGGCTTCATCAAATATGAGCGTAAAGCGATGTCTTTCGCAATGGACAACGACTTTGATACAAGTAATGCAAAGTTCAAATCTCAAGCTCGTTATTCGTTCGGCAACACTGACCAACGTTCTGTCTGGGGAAATCCGGGGGCATAGCTCGTAAGGTGTTGATTTTACTAGATTTAATCTAGCAAGAGGGTGAAAAGCCCTCAAATTTTATAGATTCCTGAACCAATGATGGCACAAAGGAAGTTGACGCGGAGACATCCGCAGGAG
>JAFDAE010000073.1 GCA_019314005.1 Deltaproteobacteria bacterium
AGACGACTGCCGTCCGGCGACCATGCGGGCCACATCTGTATTGCAGGCTGATCAAGAACCCTTTTTGAGGTTTTTGTTTCAAGGTCATGAATCATCAAGTCTGTATCGTCGCCCTCTTCAGGCGGCCTGAACTGTGCAAAAGCGATTTCTTTTCCATCCGGCGAAAAGCAAGGATTGATCTTGGGCGTTTTTGCCTTGCCCACAGCAATCTGAAAAGTTTCCCTGCTGCCAATGTCCACGCTATTCAAATGGCCGTCGCTGGTTGCATAAACGATCTTTTTTTTGCCCGAGGACCAACAAGGATCTTTTTCATCAAACAATGTATTTGTAAGCCGAACCGGATTTTTACCGTTATCATCTGCTAAAAACAGATCCCAGTTGCCGTCCACATTGGCCACAAATGCCATATCCGAATAGGCGTTCCCATAACATAACAGAAGAAGTAATATTGTTATTAGTGTAAACCGATTCTTTATCATCTATCTGTTCTTCTTATCTGTGTGCATTTGCGTTTATCTGCGGTTCCATAAAAAAATCCACAAAGTTCACGAATGCGTACAAATACTTAGTGTCCTTCGTGGATCGGAGATAGTTTTACGACAACGATGGACTCTTAGCCCTCTCCTCTCCTTTCATAGTAAATTCTTTTGAAAAGGATTATGAATAAGCAATCCTTCCACATCTTTGAAATCGTCAACATTCCTTGTGGCGAGAGTGAGATTGTTTAGTAATGCTGTGGCTGCGATAACAGCATCAGGCAACTTTATCTTTTTCCCTTGCCGAATCTCAATTGCCCTGTCGGCCACATCCTCATTAACAGGAAAAATCCTTGTATTTCTAATCAGACACTTGCATTTTTCCAGACCGTCGGGAGTATGCTTATTCCAGCCAAGGAATTCAATCTTGGTGATTATCGAAATATTCATTTCACCATTAAAACTCAGTAGTTCCAAAAAACTGAGTATTTCCGGTTCACCTTTAGTATGGTAGATGAAAATATTGGTATCCAGCAGATAATGCACATTATTCATGCCGGCACCATTCTTCTCTTAATTGGCCGGACTCTTTTTCAGCGTCGATTTCAGGATATATGCCGGAAGTTTCTTTGATGAGGCTACTCAAGTCAGTTCTGGAAAAATCTATGTCATCGTCATAGATCAGGTGTACTTTGATTTTCCGAGACGGAAGCTTTTTGTTTACCTTGATTAGCCTGCCATCTTCTATGATTGCTTCAGCGATTTGGTGTCCCATCACGTTTTCTCCTATAATCGGGCAATTAGGCGCAACCCCCTCACGTTACCACTTCTTCGTGTTTCTTCGTGCCCTTTGTGGATAAATATTTGCATGCATCAGCGTTTATCTGCAATTCCGTCACAAATCACGGCAAAGGCGGCGGAACAGGCTCCCCACTCCCCTTCAATGATTCATACTCCTCTAAGAATGAGCCTACCTCAGCCGACAGGTCATCTATCTGCTGCTTCATATCCGGATTTGCATCCAAATACGCATCCACTGCTCGCCCATTTGTGCCCATATACATTGCATATTCAGTATCAGTTATCCCAAATGACGAGAAAAGAGCTTCCTTTGCCGCGTCAAATTCCGCTTTTTTGATTTCTTCTTGCTGGTTCAAGGTCTCACGATCATCCTTGTACTGATTTACAAGTGCAATCAGCTCCTGGAAATTTGAGACATCCTGTTGCAAGCTCTGGACTGCGAGTTGGCAATATGAGTCTGCGGGAATTTCTGCTGACGATATTCGGGGATTGACAGTCAATGCCAAGACACCCGCTAAAACCAGGACGATCATTAAACTACCACTGAGTTTGGATATGATTTGCATAGTCCAACATCCTTTCATGACTTATGATTCGTTTATCTAAAAGTTATTTATGAATTTATGGATGTCACCGTTGCCTCTACGTCTCGTTGCCTCCTCCCCCAACCTACCTGGCTCAACCTAACCTAACCTACGTGGCTGGCTGAGAGGCATCAAGTTTAATACATATAATTTGCCCTGGTAACATATCTGCCAATATACCGAGTTTCAATTCATCGACGCCAAGTACTTCTTTTGCGTAAAGTACAGCATTGTTTTTATGCTTTAATCCTTCATAGAACCTATAAAAAAAAATATAATTGCCATCTGGAGCCCAAAGTACAGGATCAGTAAAATCACCTTCAAATTTCCAAAAACTAGATTTTCCATTAACAAGAATCTGTTTATCTTTCGATTGGTTTATAAAACTAATAAAATATTTATAACCCTCAACAAAGAACTCTATAACATCATCTTCTTTACGAATGCCAGCTTGTCCTTCTCTGTATGCAATTCGATTTCCATCAGGAGACCAAGACGGAGCGTCTCCACGAACAAACTTCCTTATAGAATTCCCATTGTAATCCGCAATTACAACATATCCTTCTGCTGTACCTAAAGTAAATGCTCTATCATCCGGAGCCCAAGATACTGGGTAAGCCGCGTGAGAAAAAACGCAATCTTCACACACGAGGGCTATATCCCTTGTAGAAACATCTAACAAGTATAAGTTGTTAGTATAGCTGACTGATGTAGTTCCATCATAAAATGCTATCTTGCTCCCGTCATGGGAGTAAGAAACACTCGTTTTACCAAAAACAGATGTTATCAGAATCATCTCTGACATATTCTCTTTCCAAATAAAAATACCATATTCTCCTTTCCCGTATTTTTCACAACATAAAGCAAATTCTTTTTTGGCTGAAGAGTAACTAATTGAATGAACATAATATCCAAGCTTCTTAGTTGATAATAAAGTTTTGAATTTCCCATCCAGACGGAACTCAACGATTTTCCATCCAGTAGTAAAAACTATTGCCAAATTTTCTTTAGCTAAAGCAGGTTTATTAGACCCTTCACAATAGTTACAGAGACTAAAAAATATGAACATTGAAATTCCGGTTGAAAAAATTTTTTGCACAAAACACCTCTCTGTACTTTTGACTTATTATTAACAGGAGGCATTTGCGCTGTCTCTAACCTATATATTTAAGGTATGTTTTGAGTTGTTCAAAAAAATACTTTACCCAAACTTTAGGGCTGATTTGTCAAGTCACGAGCTAATCCTTAACTATATATAGCATGGACAAACAATAGACGTGCTACATGTTGAATCCACAGTACCACGAAACACTATTTTCAAAACCGACACAGCGCAAATGCCTCCAATAGTCAGTTTGATATCTCCTCCATGGGAATTATGGTATATAGGGTGGTGGAACATATTGTGGAATCCATGGATTCTTAAGTTTTAATTTTTCCAATTGCTTGTTAACATAGTGACAACAATTATGAAAAAAGAAATTATACTTGCTCCCTTGCCATGTTGGATCGGATTTAGATGCTTCGAAGGAGTTTTTGGCTAAACGATCAATACAATTGTTCACGTTCTCTCGCCCCTTTGCAGGTTTGCACTTGCCTGTATCCTTGCCTTCATCATGAACCCCTTGATTGTCATAAGACCAGCTTCCCTTATCTGTACCATCAATTTTGATATAGCAATGAACTATTGCCCACGTCCAGGGCATAGCTTGGAGAGGCCTGATGCAGACTAAGACGGTTTCACCAGTCGGATCTATAAAATTTATGGGATTATTTTTAGCATAAACAAACAAGTTAATCCCCCCACTAAATCCAATCGGATCCTCCCTAAAATATCTCCCAATTCCCGCATCATAGTACCTGTGGAAATTATAATACAACCCCGTCTCTCCATCCCAATACTGCCCTGGGAACCTGAAATTATTCGTAACATCACTTACACTAACAATAACCTCACCAAAGGCCGTATAATTCCCAGCCCATTTTTTATTTCCACTCTCATCTATCACCTTCTGCGGCGTATCCAGATGATCCTTGACAAAGAAATAAACCTGTCCGCCTTCAACAAGCATGGACGGGTTCATGTCTCTGGTACCTGTAAAGTAATTCCTGATCAGATTGCCGGTGTCATCATATTCGGTAAGAAGGGTGTTGCCGTCATATAGATAGGTTGTCACAACTCCATTAACGTCTTTTTCTACTCTTCTTCCCAAAACGTCATACTTGTAGGTAACCACGCCACCACCAAGCAGATCCACCCTTATCAACCGGTTCTCAAAATTGTAGTGATAAATAGTAGTGCCACTGGCATCTGTTTTGGAAATCGTATTACCGTTAGCATCGTAACTAAAAGTCACTCCGTCATAGGTTTGAAGCTCATTGCGGTTATTGTATGTCCAGTCATTAAAATCTGCGGAATTCAGGCGATTGCCGACTGGGTCATAGGTGTACTGCTCATCTGCCATTACCGGATGATCTGCGGCCGTGAGCTGATATGTCTTGTTGTACGTATAGGAAGTTGCTCCTGTTTCGGTGGTCTTCTGAACAATGTTGCTCATATTATCCAATACATTGTTCTGGGTATAAATAGGTGTCCCGTCACTCTTCTTATAACTGATATCCACAAGGCGTCCGGCATTGTCAAAGGCTATGGTTGCATAGACCCCGCCTAAGTAATCCTGCCTTGTAACCCTGCCAAGGGCGTTATAGGTATAACTAATTCCCTTGCCGTTTGAAAGCTGGACGCTCGTCATAAAGTTGGCGTTATTGTAAGCATACTGGATGACTTCTCCTTCGGGTGTGGTCATTGATATACGGTTTCCTGATGTGTCATAGCCATAGGAAATCGTCTTTCCATTCTGTGTGGCAGTAAGTATATGTCCCGCGGAATCATAGGCATATGCGATGATGCTGTCAGGACTTGCGCCTGTAAGCACCCTTCCTCCAAGGTCATAGGTAAAGTCGGCGTTTCTGGCATCCGGGTACTGTTTCTGTGCCAGGCGGTTAAGCCGGTCATAATTATAATTAATGGTGTTACCGTTGGGGTCTGTCTGGCCGACCTTGCGGCCTATTGCATCATAATTATAAGTATGGCTCATTCCGTCAGGATAGGTCTTTGCCACCATACGGTTTAGGACATCGTAATTAAAGTTGGTAGTCTGTCCATTTGCATCTGTCAACGAGACCATATTCTCTGCGGGGTCATAGGCAAAGGTTGTAGTGTGCCCTTCTGCATCGGTCATGCTGATCCGTCGTCCAATGACATCATAACTATAACTACTGGTATTTCCATTGGCGTCCGTGACCGTAATCAGATTGTCATTGTGATCATAAGCATAAGTCTGACTATGGCCAAGAGGGTCGGTAGTCTTGGTCAAACGGTTATAGGCGTCATATTCCTGGGTTATCTTCTCTCCATTGGGCAACTGGATTGCAACCATGTTGCCTGCTGCATCATAGGTGTAACTTGTAACATGTCCCATGGAATCGGTAACCGAGGCCAACCGATCCAAAAGATCATAGGAATAGGTAGTTGTATTACCATTAGCATCCGTCTCCGTAAGTCTATTACCCCTGCTGTCATAGCTATAGGTGCTGACATTACCTAAGGAATCGGTCACCTTGATTAGGTTACCATTTGCATCATATTCATAAGTACTGGTATTACCAAGAGGGTCTGTGACGCTGGTTTGATTACCCTGGCTATCATAAGTATAAGAACTTCTATTCTCGAGAGGCCCCTCCAAATCTCTGATTGTCGCGGTTAGGTTACCATTCCCATCGCATTCATACTTTGTAACTATTCCCAAGGGATTTGTCTCTGTCGCTAAGAGATCGGTCCCTGCGATATAAGTGTAGGTCCAGGTATTCCCCAACGGATCCGTCTTACTGGCAATATTGCCATCACCATCATAAGTATACGTCGTCCGATTGCCATTCGCATCTTCTTCCCACTCAACACTGGTAGAGGTAACCTTGTTAGGCTGTTGTTTTGTCTCATTTCCAAGCGGATCTATAACCCTTTCAATGATCCCCACATCATTAAAATAGTACGTCCACTTATTACCTTGAGAATCTGTCTTTTCTGTCCTCCCGTCAAAATAGGCAATCGTATACGTTTCCCCTTTTTCAACAAACGTAGAAACCCTGGGAGGCTGATTGTTATCGTATGTGGCGGATTCTACAATATTTCCTTTCGCGTCAATAATTTGGGTAAGCAAGTTATTGCTGTTGTATACATATTGCGTTGCATTACCCATAGGATCAGTGACTGACGTCAAGTTCCCGTTTTCATCATAGGCATAGCTAATTGTTCGGCCAAGATTATCCGACACGCTTGCAATTTTCCCATTTGGCCCAAGCTGAAAGTCCACGTAGTTCTCTGACGCATTTGTGATCCTGCTCAAACACCCAACAGAGTTATACGAAAAGACCAGTTCATTTTGGTTCCGGTCAACAATCTTTGCTATCTTTCCATCTTCCCCCAGTTCATACCAAGTGCCATTTCGGTTCAAAATGGTATATGTATTGTCAGGATTTTTGATCAGGTCATAGGTTGCACCATATTCTGTTAAACGCTCCAGTGTCCCATCAGGATTTTCCTTGTAGAAATTCTTCTCTCCTGTTTCCAACTGAACACCGATGACTTTTTCTCCAACTTTATTTCTGGTAATAATTAATCGTTTGCCAAAATTAAAGATCCACCCGTGCCCCAGCAGACTGGTCGCCCATTCCTGACTGTTGTATGTCCTGGTAATGTTCAGTGTCGGCCCAATACCCGGAACCGTCAAGTCAGTAAAGGTTTTCTGGTACTGACCTGTATTGGCATAGACAGGGCAGATTTTGCACAGAAGCTCACAGCACTCCTTTGACGTATAGGTTCCCTTCCAGTTTCCGTCATAATCCCATCGCCCCCAGTTACCGCTGCCCTTTTTAGTTTCAACGCAATCGTGACCCTGATCCCACGGCCAGTTGTAAGCGAAACCATAATCGACTCCAAAGGATAGAATGAATACCGTTAAGGTCAACAAAGCTAACGATCTTATTATCTGACGTGCACTCGTATTTTTTGCCATTGGTATTCCTCCACGTTATTTAGTAATCAATCCTTACCAGAGTATAGTTCAGCATCGATTCGTTTCCCTCAGCATCTCTTGCGATGAGACCGACCTGATAATCGCCAATGTCTGGATATTCTCCGTTATTATTCTTGCCGTCCCAGAAAAAAGTGTTTTCTCCTGCCTGTACATTCAACTGGAAAGCTGATCGAATCAAGTTACTCGTTTCCAGGCTATAGACCCGAAGTTCTACTGAACTCACATTTTCCGAAACATCATACGTGAGCAATACACCTTCGCTATTACCCTGCGAATCGCACTTCTCACTAAAGGGACTATAGTAGTTCGGCTCTGCAAATAGTTGGCTCACTTCGGGCTTGCCTCCGGTCATGAATATGGCATTGTCGGGCAGTGTGTAACCCCAGATACCCAGTATCAGGCTTTGGCCCGGTGGGGCCTGAGCAAGGTTTTCGCCGTCATCCAGGCCATCCCAGTATGCAGTGTGACTGCCTGCAGGCATTGGCAGTCGGTTGTATATGGTTTTTACTCTCAGGTTCGTCTGCAACACCCCAACAAACAGGGTCACTTCTGCCGCTCTATTCAGACTGAAATAGACAGGCAGAAATTCATCCTCAAAAGGTTTGGACAGTGCAGGATTGTAGTAAGAACCACCGGTGGACTGGCGTGGTGGATTGAACCTGCTGCCACCTGTAGAACTTGTCAAATCGTATGTTTGCACCTGCCCATCAACTATGTACTGAAGAATCGCATAATGGACTCCGTCATTAACCACAATACCGTTGTCATCCTTACAGTCCCAGTAATCGGAATACGAACCCATATCCCTATATTGATTATTGACAAGGGTTCGCACCGTATTTCCATCAGAATCCTTGATAAGGATAGATACTGATGTTCCAGCACTAATAGAGGTATTTATGTTTGTGCCGGTAGGTTCTGCCTGACTTCCAGGCATAGAAGTGCTCTCAACTTCAAACTCACGTATCACAGTCCAATTTGAGTTGGCTCTTGTAATAGCCGTTAAGCGAAGCCTGGAGGCATTTTCAACATTCGGTAAGCTAACCTGCGAATTAGTACCCGAAAGGGCGGTCTCTTGAGAGTAGATATTATTTCCAGTCGCGTCAAAAATATCTATTTTACCGCTGGTATACATATAAGATGTGCTATACCATCTGATAGTAAAACTTGAGATTCTCTGAGGGGCATTAAACGACACCTCAAAAAAGGAGTTACTGCTACCATATTCATTAGCAGAATGCCAATACGTTCCTGTATTACCATCAATCGCCTTGCTTGCAGAATAGTATGAACTATACTGACTGCTCGCACTCGCCGTCATGCCAGTGCCAGATGGAAAACCAACGGTGTCTCTTTGAATCGAAAGGCTGGTCTGAATATTTACCGTAATCAGAATCTGATCAATTCCAGTTAATCCGGTCGAATCCGTCACCTTCAAACTCGCCACATGAGTCCCTGCCGTATTATACGTATGTGACGTACTTCCTGACGTTGCCGAAGACCAGTCATAGGTGCCATCTCCATCAAAATCCCACTCGTAAAGTGCAATATCGTTATCAGGGTCTGCAGCCGTACCGGTAAAGCTAACCATGAGCGGTGCATTACCACTTGTCGGATTGGCCGAAGCTGTAGCAGTGGGAGAACCGGGAGGGCCTGTCCGAACAACCGTTGTTGCTGCTGTAGCTGTATCTGTGAGTCCGTTGTCATCCGTGACCCTGAAAACTGCCTGGTAGGTACCCACAGTATTGTAAGTATAGGTGGTGTTCCCCGTGCTTGAGGAAGTCCAGTCATAGATACCGTTTCCATCAAAATCCCACTCATACAAAACAATTGATCCATCAGAATCAGTGCCCGACCCATACAATGTGACGTCTAAGGGCACTTCTCCGTTAGAAGGCACTACATCAGCGGCAGCCACGGGTGGATTGTTCTCAGCCGTTATGGTGATACTTGCGGTAGTGCTTTCACCTGTGCTGCTTCTCACGTATAATGTAGCGTTATATGTTCCAGGAGTGTTGTATGTGCGGTTGTAATCCCTGGCAAC
>JAFDAE010000380.1 GCA_019314005.1 Deltaproteobacteria bacterium
AGAGCCCCTAGTTGATTATCGTTACTAGCCATTTTATTTACCTGTTCCTTTTATTTTAAGTACATCCTTAATTATCTTAAGGTCTTCTGCATTCTCTGTAGATAGCTTACCAGAAGCTAACCTTGAGTTGAGGTAGAATTCCTCAGTACCGGGTAATGCACCCCTAGGTACAGTCAGCTGATCAAACTTTAGCTGATCCATTATTGTCTTCTTCTCTTGCATCTCAGGACTAGATAGGAAGAGTTTGTTCTTGTAGACATCTAAGAAGCCATTATACCTAGCCTTCAACATCTTCTTCTTCTGCTCAGGTCCTGCAGACAGATATGAACGTGACTTGATAAGTGTGTTCATCGCTGCATCTACATTCATAGGTCCTGTAGCTGTAGATCTAACAGCATCCTTATACTGGTTAGCTGTCATCTTTACACCTTGTATGCTACTAGATCCAGCGTTACCGGGTATAGCACCATAACGAGCCATGTGTATACGCCACTGGTCATTCTGAGCTGTCTGGGTACCAAAACCTAATAGGTGTAGCACTCGGTCAGCCATAGTGTCCCCAGTCTTGAACATGTCACCACCTGTAAGGTCATAATCATCTTCATACAGACCCGCACCTAACATGTCAGATCCTCTACGGAATATGATGTTATTCTTCAGACCGTTAGCGAAGTGGAACTTCAACTGATCGTCTATACCTTTCAACTCCTTATCTATAGTAGTACGGTACATACCATTATCGATGATCGCACCTATATTGTTAGTTAGACCCTTAGCTGGAGTTATCATATTAAGGGTACGATCAACAAGAAATCTACTACCCGCTGTCTTAGGGTCATCACTCTGTATGATATCAATTAACTCAGCGACTGTGGCTGTATGTCCATCTTGGTTCATGACTGACATAGTTTGTGAAGCTAACCCTACTAGAGCATCCTCAGGTCTAGTCTCTCTGTACTTAGTCCAATTAGATATGGAGTCCAGTAGCAGACTGAATGGTCCTAGCGCTGAATGGTCATACCAAGTACCGCCAATATACACAGAGGACTCAGGGATCTTAAGTAGCTTCATACGTTCACGTTCAGTAGGCGTATGAGTACCTGAGAGTCTACCTGAGGCAGCTAATGTTGACGCTGAGTATAATAAACCCAAGCCTGTAGCTACTTTACCAAAGGTTTCTATACGTTCCTTAGGTGTACCTGATATTATCTTCTGGTAGAACTTCTTCGATGAAAATGCCAATGGTGAGTAATCTTGTGCAACCTTTAGGAAGACAATAGGTGTCTTAGTGAATAAGAACGTAGACGCAAAGGCTATCTTACCTACAGGCCCATGTTTCTCAGCAAGACCGCCTAACTTATTAAGGAGGGTACCCCCAACACCTATAACACCATCGATATCAGCAATTTCCGTCTGCATGGTCACTTCTTTAGCTACCTTGTCAGCATCTCCTATAGTATCTAAAACAGAGTCTCTCAATCTATGTGAGTCTTTAAACAGAGCGTTCAACTGCTCTTCAACTTCGATATCCTTTATTTGAGGGTTATTGAGTATCTTAAATGACTTCCTCTGTAAAGTGCCAAACCTCTCTAGGAATGTCTCCTTATTTATAGGTAGATCACCAAACATCTCAGTACCACCTTCTCTGAACCAAGCTTCACTAGCTCCTCGATCCATAGTAGCTTCCATATTCAAACCCTTGAAGACATCATCCATATTCTTAATACCACGGACGAATGTGTTCTGTACAGCCATAACTGAAGGCATGAAAGGTTTAATGAGCTTGATTATAGGTGCCTTAATATATGCATCTTCTCTAGCGTACTTCTCAGCTATCGCATCAAAGGTCTTAATGAGGTCAGCTCTCTTAGCTAAACCTAGGGATGTATCAGCACCTTCTCGGCCTGTGTTACCCAAGATAGATAAATCTTCATCTAACTTCTGGAACCCTCGGTGCTCTATGATATTACTGATAGCCTTAGCTGTGTTCCTATATAAGGACGTTACACCTAAGAGTGACTGTACAGCTCTATGCCCTGAGTCATACCCAAGGCCTCTCTGTACATAGTTAAGCATAGAGTCAACCAAGGGTTGGATCACATGGACGTGACCTGTCAGTATAGCGTTAGACGCAGCTACTGATTTCGACACTGTAGCAGGGCTAGAGAGCAAAGACCCTCTCATATGGGTAATAAGTACATCAGCCATTGAAGGGACCTCTAGAGCCTTCTTAAAGTCCGCTGGTGTCTTCAGCTTACCGTCAGCTGCCAAATCGACTAGCTTCTGGAAGGCCTTCGACTCCCTCTTACTCATAACGGTAGCTAGGGTAGATACACCCGTATCAGGAACCGCTCGTTCAGCCCTTAGGTCATCTACCGATCTTCCTGTCTTCTTAGCTTCGGTACGTAGAGCTCTATCCTTAAGATGGTCAGACATAAACTTACCAGCATTAGAGTCAACACCATGTCTAAATAGACCTAAGGTTCGACCTGCAGTAGAAGCTACACCATCTAACGCACTATCTAGGGTATCTAGATCTGTGAACGCTTTCAGGAAGGCTTGCATCTGCTCTGAGTTCTCGAAGTCAAGATCCTTCAGTTTACCTTTAAGCTTCTGCGCTGCCTTAGCAAAGTTGTTAGCCATGGTATTACGTTGAGTCATAGCTGTCG
>JAFDAE010000074.1 GCA_019314005.1 Deltaproteobacteria bacterium
GGGGAGTATAAAATAGAACTTGTTGCCCGGCGGCACAGCTTCATATCCAACAAACCCACCATGCAGTCGAATAATTTCCTTGGAAAAGTATAGTCCCTGGCCGGTACCGGGGATTTTATCAACGTTGCTGCCGCGACGTCCCTCCAGGAATATGGTATGACGTTCCTCTTCAAAAATATGGGGGCCAGTGCTAAGCACATAATATTTTATTCCATGTATGCCCTTAAAAAAATAGTCTTTAAGCACCTCTCTTCCATAGGCGATGTATTTGAGTTTCCGGCCGTCTCCTTTTACTTTTGTCCAGGACAGTATATTCATCCCTTATTTCAATATGCTTTTTCTTTATTTTTGTCTTATATTCTTCCAACTGCGGCCGGATAATATCCTCTTTCATATTACAAGCGCTTCTATTAAGCACATAATGCCCTTTTTCAAAATGCGCTCTTCTCAAGAGGGTTTCCAAAAAAAGGCTTGTGTTTTTGTAATGCTTTTTGATATTTTTCACCTGTTCTTCCAACAGGTCGGCAGAATCTTTTATCCTATCGTATACAGTGCTTATCTGGGTAAATTTTTGTTGATCGTTTATGTTTGCGGCCGTCAATATTAAGCCCAATTCTTGTTCGATCTCACGGCACTGCTTCATGGCTGATCCTAATCGTTTAATATAGAGCTTAAAAGCGATATTGGGAGTAATAATGTTGTGTTCAATGTCCTTGACAAGAGAGCGAATGAAGTTGAGATGATTTATGTTTTTCCACATAAGGACTTTGTTGTGCAGAGCGTATCCAATTCTATTTGCAAATTTCTGAAAGAAAAATTTTTCTTTTTCACTCAGGCTTGCAGAGTCTTTAAGTTGGAGGATACCGAGGATCTCGCCGCAACACGTGGATGGAAGCCTTTCAACTAAGGCCTTGTTACCAATAACTGGTATAAAATACGAGCCCTTGGATTTCCTTGCCTCAGAAGTTACCATGATTGGAGGCGTTAGTATTTTATCCAAAGTTGTAATAATCAGCCCGTCTTCATAGGTACATACGAGCTTCATTGAGCTTCCGTTTAATCCGACGTAGAGCATTGAGTCAATGTTAAAAAAGGCTTTAATGATAATAACACAGATACGATAAAGATCTTCTATAGATTCAAATTCTTGAGACAGATCAAAGAAAGTTCTAAGGGCGGCGTCCTGGGTGTCCGTAAAACTATACTCATTATAATCAGCCGTCTTTTTGTGCACTCTTTTTTCGAGGAAATGCATTCGTTCCATACGCTATAGTCCTTGTTTTGTATATTTATATATATTTATAGTTTACCATGATAACTAATATGCTGTCAAACAACAGAAGTCAGAGGACAGAGGACAGAGAACAGAAGACAGAGAACAGAAAATAGAGGGTAGAGGGAGAAGACTGGCGCATGGAGAAAAAAGACTTGATAATGGCGCTGTTCTAAGGTTAGAAGTTAGAGGACAGAAGACAGAGGAGGAATGATGCTTTGCATTTATAATACGCTTACAGGAAAAAAAGAGATCTTTAAACCTATTGAACCGGGAAAGGTAGGTTTTTATGTCTGCGGTGTCACGGTATACGATTCCTGCCATGTTGGACACGCACGGTCGATGGTAGTCTTTGATGTAATCGTCAAGTATCTGAGGGCCATCGGATATTCGGTTCTTTATGTTCGAAACTTTACCGATGTAGACGACAAGATTATAAACCGGGCCAATGAGACCGGGACAGATATCCAAACAATATCAGAGCGATACATTAAGGAATTCTATCGTGACATGGACGCATTAGGTGTCGAAAGAGCATCTGTTGAACCACGTGCAACAGAACACATTGGAACGATTATAGATGTCATAAAGCAACTCATAACAAAGGGTCATGCCTATGAGGTGGATGGTGACGTTTTTTTTGCCATAGAGACATTCAAAGACTATGGTAAGCTTTCAGGAAGACGGCTGGAAGATATGGAAGCGGGCGCCCGTATTGAGGTGGACGAACGTAAACGGAATCCAATGGATTTCGTGCTCTGGAAGAGTGTAAAACCGGGGGAACCGTTTTGGAAAAGTCCATGGGGGAAAGGTCGTCCCGGATGGCATATAGAATGCTCGGCAATGAGTACCCGATATCTTGGGACCCATTTTGATATCCATGGGGGAGGTAAGGATCTTATCTTCCCTCACCACGAAAACGAAATCGCCCAATCAGAGGGAGCCTTTGGATCGCCGTTTGCCAATTACTGGATTCATAATGGATTCGTAAACATAAACCATGAAAAGATGTCGAAGTCTCTCGGCAACTTTCTTACTATTCAAGATGTTCTTGAACGATTTCATCCGGAAGCGATGCGCCTCTTTCTCCTTTCCAATCATTATCGAAGTCCGGTCGATTTTTCGGATGAGACAGTCCGGGAAACTGAACATGGCCTGGAAAAGATGTACGCATTTCTTCTGAGAATTGCGGACAACACTCTTGCAGAATCCAAATCAGACGTTGAAACATACTCCTCAAAAGAGTCTTATAATGAGCTTGCAAGTTACGCGGAAGGACTTTGGGAGCAGTTTAAAGAGGCCATGGATGATGATTTTAATACAGCCCGGGTGATAGGATTGTTATTTGATGCCGTACGTCGTTTTAATCGTTTTATGGACGGCTTAACAGGCCCATCCTCTCCTGAAGTCTCTAATCTGCTTTTAACCGCAAAAGAAACACTCGTCAAAATCGGCAATCTCCTTGGTATATTAACATGTGACCCCAAAGAGTTTTTCGAACAAAAGAAATTGAAAACTTTTGTGGAAGGTCAAATTGATGAGCCTACCATTGAAAAGCTGATCGCGGAAAGGGCTGAGGCACGTAAGAATAAAGATTGGACTCGTGCGGACCAAGTCCGTGATCAATTGGCTGCCATGAATATCGTTATCAAAGACCGACCTGAGGGAACGGTCTGGAAGGCTCGATAAGGCCGTGAACTTCTCACTGGTTTCCGAATTTGGTCCAAAAGGTGACCAACCTATTGCCATTCAGAAGTTGACCGAGGGAGTACTTTCGGGGGAACAGCACCAGGTACTTCTGGGTGTAACAGGGTCGGGCAAAACCTTTACGATGGCTAATGTTATTGCCAATGTCCAAAGGCCCACATTAGTGATAGCGCCGAACAAGACTCTGGCGGCACAGCTTTACAGCGAATTCAAGGCCCTTTTCCCGGAAAACGCCGTGGAATATTTCGTCAGTTACTATGACTATTACCAGCCCGAGGCATATCTCCCAACCACTGATACCTACATAGAGAAAGATTCTTCAATCAATGAACTGATTGATAAAATGCGTCATTCCGCCACCCGCTCGGTATTGACCAGACGCGATGTCATCGTAGTCGCCAGTGTCTCATGTATCTTTGGTTTGGGGTCTCCCGTTGACTATAAAGAGATGTGTCTTGATTTAAAAACCGACGATACGCTCAGTCGGGATGATCTCCTTAAAAAATTAGTTGCAATGCAGTATGAGCGAAATGACGTCGATTTTCACAGGGGTGTCTTCAGAGTACGGGGTGATCGCGTAGAGATCTTTCCAGCCTATGAGGAAGAGCGTGCGCTGAGGGTCGAATTTTTCGGAGACGTTATTGAAAAAATATCTGAAATCGATCCATTAAGAGGCAAGGTCAGGCAGATCCTGAGGATGGTTTCCGTCTATCCGGCCAGCCACCATGTGACTTCAAGTAGTACTTTAAAAACCGCAAGTAAGTCTATAGAAACAGAATTGAAAGAACGAATAGGATATTTTCGAGAGGTTCGAAAATTGATCGAGGCCCAACGCATTGAGGAGAGAACAAATTTTGACTTGGAAATGATGCGGGAACTCGGCTATTGCCATGGGATTGAAAATTATTCCCGTTACCTCACAGGCCGAAGCCCTGGTGAGCCGCCCCCGACCTTGCTCGATTATTTCCCTGAGAATTTCTTGCTTTTTATAGACGAAAGCCATATTACCGGCTCCCAACTCAGAGGAATGTACCGGGGCGATAGATCCAGAAAAGAGAACCTGGTGGAATATGGATTCAGACTCCCTTCCGCTTTAGACAATAGACCGTTGCGCTTTGAAGAGTTCGAACAGAAACGTAAACAGGTCATCTATGTTTCCGCAACTCCTGCCGAATATGAACTCAACATAGGAAAAGGCCGGGTGGCCGAACAGATCATCAGACCTACCGGATTAATTGATCCAAAAATTATTATAAAACCGGCAAAAAATCAGGTAGATGATCTTTTGGACGAAATTAGAAAGAGAGAGGCAAAAAAAGAGAGGGTTCTCGTAACCACCCTGACCAAAAGGATGGCTGAGGATCTCTGTGACTACTATCGTGACCTTGAAGTACGTGTCAGATACCTTCATTCAGAAATAAAGACAATGGAGCGGGTGGAGATCATAAGGGATCTTAGGCTGGGAAAGTTTGATGTCTTAGTCGGGATTAATCTCCTCAGAGAAGGCCTTGATATTCCGGAAGTCTCTCTTGTGGCAATTTTGGATGCAGACAAAGAGGGATTTCTCAGGTCAGCACGCTCTCTAATCCAGACATGTGGAAGGGCGGCACGAAATGTTTCAGGTACTGTAATCTTATATGCGGACAACAAAACACAATCAATAAAATCTGCGGTTAGTGAAACCAATCGGCGTCGAAAGATCCAAAAGGGATACAACGATCTTAACAATATTACCCCACACACTATCCAAAAAAATATTCAATCCATCTTCGACTCTATATATGAAGCCGATTATGCTACTGTTTCTGCTGTTGCAGAACCCACCGTGGATTTTGAAAATCCAGACGAAATTGCACGCGCCATTAAAAGGCTTGAAAAGGAAATGAAGGCGGCTGCCCGCGATCTTGCCTTTGAAAAGGCCGCAGAACTTCGGGATCGTATAAAAGACCTTCAAAGAGTTGAACTTGAGATGAGATAAAAAATTAAGAGGAAATTCGGGCGGATGGATATGTGATGTCAGGCAGCTTTAAGGCTCGCTGAATAGATCTAATCAACTCATTTAATAATATCGGCTTTTCAAGGAAATCAAAGGCCCCGTTATTCAGGGCATTCTGCCGAGTTTCGCGATTTCCATATCCGGTCATTGCAATTACCGGAAGGTTTGGATGTAAGCGGACCATTTCTTTAAGTGTATCTTTTCCACTCCCTTCAATGCCCACATAATCCAACAACACCAGAGCAACAGGTTTGTCTTGGCTTAAATTTTTTTTAAACTTTTCCATTGCTTCGTTACAGGAATACGCGCATTCGACCTCCAATTCTATGTTGAAGGTATCAAGAGCGTCTTTTATAAATTCTATTATAAAAGGCTTGTCATCTACTATCAATACCTTTCCGGGACCGATACTGGTTGTTGTTGCGGGCCTGGCAACCGACTCAGTTGTAGAAAAATTCGCATTGCTCGTAGTGGCAACGAATTTTTCAATTTTGGCAACCCCCTCTTTTTCACTTTTTCCACCCCCTTCAAATCGTAGTGTTAATTCGTATACATTCCCGACGCCATCAGATGATGACTTTGTGGGAAAGGGGCTGGGAATACGCAAAATTTTTGAATTTTGTTTAGCAGATTGTGGAAGACTGTCAACTTCTCCGGAATCAAAAAAATAATCCGGGGAGACTTCGAGCTCCCTGGCAATACATTGCAACCTTGCAACATCTATGCGACGCCTTCCATTTTCTATTCTGGACATGTAAGATTTTGAACATCCACAGAGTGTACCTAATTGGGCCAGAGACAGCCTTTTCTTTTTTCTTAATTCTTTGATCTTGCGTCCGATATGTTGATCATTTTGCTGCATAAGGTTTTTATAATAAAAAAGGGGTAAAATGTCAACCTCTTAGCAAAAAGAACGGAAAGTTGCCAGAATGGCAATAAAAGGGATATATCGTGGAAAATAAACAGATATCTTGCTCTAATCCTCTCGGACCGTTGCCAATGTTGCCCAATTGGCGAATATGAGGTTTGACATATTGGAGACACTGTCTTAGTAAGTTATCATTATAAAAAGAAATTTTTTATAACTCTACAATAAAGGAGCCAAAGGATGAGCCAAAGAGTCGAAAGTTGCGTACTTGAGGAGGAATTAGACGTTAATGCCTCTGGCATTAATGCCTCTAATAAAGGCACCTGTGTTAAGCATAATGAAGGTAGAACAAGTAAATACAGCAACTCAAAGGAGAAAGATCCTATACTGATGGATTATATCAGAGGGATGGATCGCTATCAAGTTCTCTCAATTGAGCAAGAACAATCTATCGGCAAACTAATACAAAACAAGCAAAAAACATTTTTTGATTACATTTTAAACGCTTCTTGTTCTATTCCCGAGATGGAGGAATTAAAAGATACAATCCAACGAACTCTTACAGAAGAAGGAAAGTCACAGCTCGCTAAAGAAGACTTGATTGAGTATTCTTTGAAAACTGTTAGAGGGCTAAGTAAACAATACGCGCAAAACAGCTCGTTAAGTTTTCTATTATCCAAGCTTCAAAACACGGACAAAGGACTAAGAGAGGCTGTTCATCACCTTGCAATGGCAAATTTGAGATTAGTTGTAAGTATAGCTAAAAAGTATAAGAACAGAGGGTTGGCCCTCCTTGATCTTGTTCAGGAAGGAAATATAGGCCTGTTAAAAGCGGTGTATCGTTTCGATTATAGGACGGGATACAGGTTCAGCACATACGCGATTTGGTGGATACGTCAGGCAATTATCAGGGCTTTGCAAAACAAATCAAGCACAATTCGGGTACCTGTACATATATTAGTAAAGAGAAACCGTATCTTGAACACATTCTATTCTCTTCTAAAAACCCTGGGGAGGGAACCGACCCCCAAGGAAATCGCCGAGGACTTAAGTATACCCTTGGAGCATGTTGTTTCGGTATTGTCTCTGATATCGAATCCGGTCTCCCTGGAAACTCCGGTCAAAGAAGGGGGCGATTGTGTTGGTGATTTCCTGGAAAATACTTCCGGAAAAACGCCGTATGAAGAAGTAGAAACAGATGACCTGTCAAAAAAGGTAGACGCAATACTTTCGACATTGACACCGAGAGAAGAAATTATTGTGCGCAAGCGCTATGGAATCGGGGAAAAACATCGGTATACTCTTCATGAGATCGGCAAGACGTTTGGGGTATCGAGAGAACGTATACGTCAAATAGAAAAGAATGCAATGAACAAGCTTCAGCATCCTTCGAGGAAAAAGGCATTGCGGGAATTTCTGGAGCCGTAAATAAAAAGGTCAATCTACTACAACGCAGTAGATTGACCTTTTTTACTTAGCCATCCGTTATCAAACTCAAGACTTTTTACGAACTCATCAAAAATAAGCATCAAATTTTCTGTGCGTCTTTTTTCTTTTGATCTTCATGCCACCTGGCAAATAGCTTATCAAAATATTTTTCATCCTCTATCATTTCTCTGGTAATCTTGTAAGGCCCCTTAATGTCCATATAGTTTAATGCCGATGCGCTGAAGAGCAATTTTTTCAACGCCTCGGATATCTGCATGTTTTTCTGAGATGCGTATTGTTCTATATAATTTTGCATATCTTCGTCTAAACTAAGTTCAATTCCGTACTCCTTTCTAAAACTTTCAACAAAATCTACAAATGGGGATCTCTCCAGCATCTTCAACAGAACATCTTTTGGCTTTTCACAAAGCTCTCTGGTAATGTGCAATCGAGAGAAATTGGAACCGGGGAGCTCAAATTGAAAATCCGTCAAGATGTTTTCCCATACGCTTACCAGGGCACGGGCTCCTGTCTTGCGGTTTTCTGAAATTTCAGCCACATATTCAACCGCCTCAGGAGTGAATTCTACATCTATGCCGAACAACTTAAATTCCAACTTGTATTGATTAAGGATTGAATCCTCGGTTTGCTGCATGATTCGGATCAAATCGTTTTTTGACAACAGATTGACAAAAGTTCTTATTGGAGATCTACCGATCAATTCCGGGAGAAGCCCGAATTTAATAAAATCATCTGCTTCTGCTTCTTTATAGTAGCATTCTAATTGTTTTTTACCGCCTTTTTCCTCTTCTGCAGCAAACCCTTTAATCACGATGCTACCGTCTTCTTGGACTCGCCCCCTATGTTGTAAACGTTTTTTTACAATCGATTCTAAATTGTCTTGGGGCCTTTCAAAAGAGCCACCCAAGATAAAGAGTATGTTTTCGGTACTGATCATGTTCTCTTGTTTACTGGGTTTTTTCCCTCTTTGCCGGTCCATCACTTCCTGAAGTTGGGAAGCAGCAGACATGGGGTTATTTATGGAGACGAGTTTTCTTTCTATGAGTTTTAATACTGACCTTTGAAATCCTTCCCGTGAGATATCATGGCCACTCAACGCGCCATCTTTTGCTTTTTTGTCAATTTCGTCAATACATATCAAACCTCCGTACATGCTTATGAACCGCGCCTGTTCTTCCCGGTTGTATCCCTGAGCCATGTCAATCAATTCTCGTATCATATCATCGGCGCTTTTGCCGACATAGCCGGCCTCGGTATAATCGGTCGCGTCTATTATAAGTGTGGGAAGCTGTAAAAGATCTCCCAAGACCTCCACACAATAGGTCTTGCCGCTGCCCGAAGGCCCTGCTGTAATAGTATTTTTCTTTCGAAATCTTATTACATCGGTATCGTCCGGATGCCCGCGAAGATACATTATCATGGCAAAATGATAGGCAGCGGCAATTGCGAGCCTCTTTTTATATTCTTCCTGTCCAATTACATACTTGTCTAAATGTTTTTTGATTTCCGTGGGTGTATAAAGCTTGGGGGCAGGTGGGCCGGTACGTTTTCGTGAACCAAACCGTTCTTCAAAAAGAGCTTTGGATGCCTCGCCGGCCCTGTCCTGGGCATCGAGATATGCCTTGGTTGCTTCCTCTTCAGAACAATTATACTCCTTCATAATTTGTTCTATAGCTTCCCGGGGAATAGCTGTTTTCATTATTCTTTATTCCTTACAGTATTAGTGTCCGTCCATTGTAATATCCTCCGGCCACTCCCTTGTATGTCCGTCCATAGAGCCCTTCCGACATGCGTCTATTATTAGCCGGCTGTTCTTACGATAAAAATCTCTTTCAGGATCTACGTTATTAAATAGTTTCCACAATACCAGGGAGCTGTCCGAAAGTTGAATATCTTTGTCAAACAAGATAATTATATTATAA
>JAFDAE010000006.1 GCA_019314005.1 Deltaproteobacteria bacterium
TTCAGATACCGGGACTGGTATGGAAAAAGCAAAGCTGGGCCATATTTTTGAACCGTTTTATACCACCAAGGGACTCGGGGAGGGAACAGGGCTCGGGCTTTCGACTGTCTACGGGATCGTCCAACAACACGATGGGTTTATTTGCGTTTCGAGTAATCCGGGGAAAGGGACCACGTTCGATGTCTACCTGCCGGTTGCTTCCAAAGAGAGCGAAGGCGAAAAGCGCGATTCGATATCACCGCAGGAGGCCCGAGGCAATGGCGAGCGTGTCCTACTCGTAGAGGATGACAGAAGGGTTCGGAAATTTGTCACAAGAGTGCTTCGTGAAAACGGATACATACCTTTTCCTGTTTCCAGTGGAACAGAAGCGCTTAGTATCTTTGAGAAAGAAGAAGGTGGATTCGACCTGGTTCTGAGCGATGTTGTCCTGCCTGACATGAGGGGCCCCGAATTGGTTGAGGAACTCCAGGCTCGTAAATCCGACCTTCGCGTTGTCCTGGCCAGTGGCTATACAGGCCATAAAGCGCAAAAGGCTTCGATAGAAGAAAAAGGATACACCTTTCTGCAAAAACCCTATAAAATAGACGATCTGTTTGAGGCCATGAGAGACGTGTTGGACACCCGAAACTGAGGGGATATATCACTCAAAGCTCCTCCACCGTTATCGCCTCATTTGTATAGATACAAATTCTTGCCGCGATCTTCATCGCGGACTCTGCAATAGCCCGAGCCTCCAGGTCGGTATGCTCAACCAGGGCCAATGCTGCTGCCTGGGCGTAGCTCCCGCCGGAGCCTATTGCCAGTATCCCTTCATCCGGTTCAATGACGTCACCATTTCCCGATATCAAAAATAGATGGTCTTTGTCCACCGCTATCAGGATGGCCTCCAGTTTTCTCAGGTACTTGTCCGTGCGCCAGTCCTTTGCCAGTTCTACTGCGGCGCGTGTTATGTTTCCACTGAACTGTTCCAGTTTCTTTTCAAATTTTTCAGAAAGATTCAATGCGTCCGCAGTCGCTCCGGCAAAGCCCACTACAATCTTTCCGTTAAAAATTTTTCGTACCTTCACGGCCTTTTGCTTCATGACTGTGTTGTGCAACGTCACCTGGCCGTCTCCGGCGACTGCCACCTTGTTGTTGTGTTTAACCGCCAAAATGGTGGTCCCTCTGAAGTTCATATTGTTGTTTGCCGTCATTTATTTTCCTCCGCTTCTTGGATGTGCCTTGTCATAGACTTCCATTAACCTATCGATACTTACATGGGTATATTGTTGTGTGGTGGACAATGTTGCATGCCCGAGGAGTTCCTGAAGGACCCTTAAGTCTGCTCCGGCATCGAGCATGTGGGTGGCAAATGTATGTCGAATGCCGTGCGGACTGATACGGTGCATCAACCCGGACTGTTTCAGTGTATTTTCCAGTATACGGGCCATGGATCGCGTAGTGAGTCGTCCTCCCCTGTTGTTTAAAAACAGGGGACTTTCAATAGGGGGTTTTCCATTCTTTTGGGTTCGTTTTGCCAGGTACCGTTTTATAGCGGAAAGGGCCTTCTCCCCTATGGGGACCAGCCGTTCCTTGTTTCCCTTTCCCAGGACCCGTATAATCCCTGAGTGAAAATCGACGTTGGCGATATTGAGCCCGGCAAGCTCTGCAATCCTGACGCCTGTAGAATAGAGGGCCTCTAAGATGGCCTGGTTCCTTTTCCCCAGGATCGTATCATTCTGAGGTATGTCTAAGAGGCGAAACATATCATCGACCGACAAATAATCCGGGATGGTCTTATTTCGTTTGGGTGTCAGAACCCCTTCGGAGGGATTTTCCTTAAGCCTTCCGGTTTTTAACATAAACCGGAAAAAGGATCGTAGGGCCGATAACTTGCGAGCTATGCTGGTTTTTTTGTCTTTCTTGTGAAGAAAACCGAGATACGATCGGATGACAAGACCGTCGATCTTTTGAGGGTCAAGGGGGAGATTTGACTCGGTCAGATAATTGCAAAATTCGATGAGGTCGTTTTTATATCCCCGACACGTATTGGGAGAATATCCCTTTTCACTCGAAAGGTTTTCGATGAATCCCTCGATATCTTTTTTCATAGCCTCAATCCTATGACCGCCCCAAAACGACCCGTGATCTTTTCGCTGCGATATGAAAAGAACTGATCAGTATTGCATCTGGTACAGATGCCGCTTACAGCAATATTGTCCGGACTGACTCCGGAGCCTTCCAATTGTTCCCGGCTGATCGTCCAGAAGTCAAAATGGTTTTCAGCGGTCTCGTATTTTTTAAACGCGGACGGCAGTTCCTCGGAGTGATTTACAAACTCCGCACAACACGGCCCCAAGGAAGGACCTATTCCGCACATTAAGTCTTCGGGACGGCATTCGTAGACCTCCTTCATGACCGAGATGGTCTTGCCGACGATGTTCTGAACGCTTCCCCGCCATCCCGAATGAATATTTGCCGCCACGTTTTTGATCGGATCAAAGACAAGTATTAGCTGGCAGTCGGCACCCTTTGCCAGAAGAAGATAACCGGGCACATCAGTGATCATGGCGTCTGCTTCATGTTCCTTTAGGTCCGGCTCGTCTTGTTGTGAAAAGACTCTTACCGTATTTCCGTGAACCTGCCGCACGGAGAGCATACCCGGAATGTTCATAACATCGTTAACCAGGGCGCGATTCTTTCGGACATTCTCTTTAAGGTCTCCTACATCATAACTTAGATTCAATCCCTTGAACTTGCCATCGCTGTAGCCGCCGTGCCGGGTAAATATACCATGAGTCACGCCGGAAAAGGCCGCAAGATGTGGAAATTGGTAAAATACGGTATTTTTATCACGATTGCAAATCAAACGAGAACCTTATATATCCTTACTTGACAACGGGAGAAAAGGGCCCTAAATTAGGACACAGATGAATACATATACATACTGTTGCGAGTTACGGGTTGCGAGTTACGGGTTTTATTCCCATTCTCTTTGAATGAAACTGTCTGGTTCGCCACGTAGTTCACTGTGATTATTCTTATAATTTTTCATTCCTTTCCTGTTTAACCCGCAACCCGCAACTCGTAACTGACCCATGAACCCTAATATTGGAAAACTGCTCATATTTGCCGGTATCGTCATAGTGGGTGTCGGTATTCTTTTGATCCTAGGGCCTAAGATCCCTTGGTTGGGACGGCTCCCCGGGGATATCATCATCGAAAAGAAAAATTTTAAGTTCTATTTTCCCATAACTACCAGTATCATTATTAGTATTATACTTTCCTTGATTTTTTATCTTCTGAGAAAATAATCAGTGTCCATCCAGAAAAGGCATCTTTTGCCCCGATACTGCGTTCTCCGTCCCGCTCTGGCGGGACTACGCCTGCGGCATAAACCTTTGTGTGGCCTTGTCTCGGGACAAAATCTACCATTTCTGAATGGACACCATACCTTTTAAGTCTTTTTAGTCGTAACTTCTCAAGAAGTCCGCGCAACTGAAAGGCCATAGGCAAGGATAATTGCTGAACGCAGGCATCCAGTCCAGCCTGTGGCGGGATCAACACCAACGGCATATCCGGTTGGCATTGGAGGCCGAAGTGCAGTAATTATCCTTGCCTATGGCCGTGGCGTCAAATATTGCCCGGACTTTTTGAGAGTTTACGCTTCATTGCAGTAAAGCTCCACAATCTTCTCAATTATCCCGCTGGTAGATGCCCCCTTAATAACAGGGATGCGGACTACCTCTTCAACTACTTCTTTTCCTATGATCTCATCTTCGGCCCAGTCTGCTCCCTTGACCAGGATGTCAGGGAGAAGAGTTTTGATGAGCGCAAGAGGATCCGGCTCGTCAAAGATTGTTATAAAGTCAACACAGCTAAGGGAGGCCAGCACTTCCGCCCGCTGGTCTTCAGGCACGATCGGCCGCTTGGGGCTCTTGATCTCAAGGACGGAACGGTCGGAATTGAGGCCGACCACCAGGATGTCCCCTTTGGCCTTGGCCTCGGTAAGATACCGGACGTGCCCTACGTGAAGAAGATCAAAGCAGCCATTAGTAAAGACCACTTTCAACCCCTGTCCCCTTAGTTCCCGAATCTCTCTTGCCAGTTCATCGCGGTTTTTTATCTTATTAACCATATGCTTCAGGCACCCTTTCTTTTAAACACGGGATCGTTTTCCTGGATCGGTCCAATAGCTTGAAGTCTATGTCCGCGGTAATAGATGTGCCCTTTTTGCCGGCCCGTGCAAGGACCTCACCGTAGGGTGATATAATCCTGGAATGTCCTGCATAGACGAGGTCATGATCCTGTCCGCATCTGTTGGCTGCCAGGACAAATACCTGATTTTCGATCGCCCTTGCCGCAAGGAGGGTCTTCCAATGAGCTGCCCTTGAGTCAGGCCACTGTGCCATGACAACTACGATTTTCGCTCCCTGAAGTGTGATCGAGCGGCAAAGCTCCGGAAATCTGAGGTCGTAGCAGATAAGGAGTCCCACCGGCCCGACAGACGTAGGGCAGACAACACCTCTTCGGCCTCCGTGAAACCACCGGTCGGTATTGAAAATTTTTCCCCCGACCTTTTCAGGGAGTGATCCAATGATAATTGTGCGTGTCTTTTTCGCGAGCCGGGATATTTCATTTAAGATGCTCGTGGTGGTTTCTGATAGCCGGTCAATCTCTTGATTCGCAAAACCTGTAGACCACATCTCAGGAAGGACTATCATTTTGACCCCCTGGTCTGCAAGTCTACGAATATGCTGCTTGGCCTTTGTTAGATTGGCGTCAACATTTCCCAGTTTCACATCAAATTGTATGACTCCTGCACGTATAGGTTTCATAAGATTTTTTTCAAGAAGCGAGTAAAGTTACGTGATATCTACCACATAACCATTTCAAAATCAAATGAAGCGCAGTAATATGACTCTATAGTGTCCGTCAAGAAATAGTAGGTTTTGTTCCAAGACAAGGCCGCACAAAGGTTTATACCGCAGGCGTAGTCCCGCCAGGGCGGGACGGAGAACGCAGTATTGGGACAAAAGATGCTATTTCTGGGCGGACACCCGCTATTTCTCCACCGCCCTCGCCAGCGTCAGCACATCGACCACGGTGGCCCCTCCTTTCATCAAAACACGCGCGCATTCGTTTACTGTGGAGCCGGTGGTGTAGACATCGTCTACCAGTACGATTTTTTTCCCTTTGATTAACTCTGTAGATCGTAGTTCGAACGCCCCGCGGACATTCTTTTTGCGTTCCTTTTTGCCGAGGTTTGTTTGAGGGGCTGTCTTTTGAGGCCTTTTCAGCACGATAGGATCATAGGAGATGTTTTCTGCCTTAGCCCACCTGGCGAACAATAAAAGGGTTTGGTTGAACCCGCGCTCGCGAAGGCGCTGGATATGGAGTGGGACAGGGATTAGCAGGTCGATCGATTGTTTGTCCCAAAATCGGAAAAAGGTCTCCTTGAGGAGCACTCCTAACGGTCTGGCAAGGCGGGTCTTTTTTCCATATTTTAAAAGATGGATTCCCTCCATGAGGGCCCCGTCATATACTCCTGAGGCCCGCGCCATCTGAAAGTATTTTTTGTGTTCAATACAATCACCGCAAAGGTGGTCCTCGCCACGGCGCGAGATAAACGGCAGACCGCATTGGACACACAGGGGGGAGTCTATCGTGTAGATTTCTTTGCAGCAGGATGCGCAAAAATAGGGAGCAGTTAGCTGCTCAACAGCGCAAAGAATTTGATCCTTATTAAGAGTATCAAACCGGTGGCTTGTGCCGCAAAGAAAACAGGTAGGCGGAAAGACCGTATCCAAGAAGGCTCGGGAGAGTTTTTGGAGAGGTTTAAGCATGTGGTATGTCGAAGTTGAAATTACAGTTGCGGGTTACGGGTTGCGAGTCACGGGTCCAAACGCGCAACACGCAACTCGTAACCCGCAACGGATAGCTGCGTTCATCTGTGTCCAAAATAAGAACGCCTATCAAAGATATTCAATGATCGCACTTGCGAATTCTGAACACTTTACCTTTTTGGCGCCTTCAATCTGACGTGCAAGGTCATAGGTGACCACGCGATCCGCTATTGTCTTTCGTATGGCTTCCCTTATCTGTTCCGCTCCTTCATGCCATCCGAGATAATCGAGCATCATGGCGCCTGAAAGAATCAACGAACCGGGGTTTACCTTATCCTGGCCGGCATATTTAGGAGCGGTGCCGTGGGTTGCTTCAAATACGGCGCATTCGTCTCCTATGTTGGCGCCGGGCGCCATTCCAAGGCCTCCTACTTGCGCGGCAAGGGCGTCGGATATATAGTCGCCGTTCAGATTAGGAGTAGCAATTACCTGATATTCATCAGGTCGGAGAAGGACCTGCTGGAACATCATATCCGCAATCCGGTCTTTGATAACGACCTTTCCTTCGGGACGCTCTCCGTTATATTTATCCCATAGGTCAGCTTCTGTTATGGTTTGATCGCCAAACATCTCTTCGGCAACCTCATAACCCCATTGTTTGAAGGCGCCTTCAGTGAATTTCATGATGTTACCCTTGTGCATCAGAGTTACGCTTTGAAGCCCGTGCTCTAAGGCATAACGAATGGCGCTGGCCACTAACCGTTTTGTGCCGGTTTCGCTGATCGGTTTGATCCCGATGCCGGAGTCTTTTCTGATGTCTATTCCCATATCAGATTTTAGGAAGGCGAGAATCCGTTCGGCTTCCGCGGTCCCTCTTGCCCATTCAATACCGGCGTAAACGTCTTCGGTGTTTTCCCTAAAGACTACCATGTTTACCTTTTCCGGATGTTTCATGGGACTTGGCACTCCCTTGATATATCGAACCGGACGCACACAGGCATAAAGCTCAAGCTTTTGCCGGATGGCCACGTTTACGCTTCTAAATCCTTTCCCCACCGGCGTGGTTAAAGGCCCCTTGATTGCCACCACATATTCCTTTATCGCCTCCAGCGTCTCATCGGGAAGCCAGCTCCCTGTATGTTCAAACCCTTTTTCTCCGGCAAATATTTCCAGCCAGGATATTTTTTTTGTTCCACCATATGTACGTTCTATAGCGGCATCCAGAACACGCACGGTAGCCGCCCATATATCAGGTCCAATGCCATCTCCTCCAATAAATGGGATGACGGGGTCATTCGGTACATTCAGGGTTCCATCGCTGTTTAAGGTAATTTTGGTTCCTTTGTCGGTCATTTCCATAATTCTCCTGTTGTCGTCTATGTAACAAAAAAAGACCCTTGCTGATATAACACGCAAAAGTCTCGAGAAGTCTCTTTAATCTACAATATTTTTTAAAGGTCTGTGCAAGGATTTCATTGTGCAACAGACTCTTCTGATCGGGTTTGATTCTTGCCCGAATTTTTGGCTACATAAAGGGCTCTATCAGCCCTTTCAAAAAAAGTTCCAGGCGTATCAGTCTTGTTAGCCGTTGCCACTCCTATACTTATAGTTATCTTTATTTCTTTCTCCTGATACCGAAGGTTGCCCGTTTCGATCATTTTTCGCATCCTTTCAGCCGATATTAAGGCCTGCTCAAGATCGGTATTGGGGAGAATCACTATTAATTCGTCGCCTCCATAACGCGCCGGGACATCCACATTTCGGAAAATTGTTTTTGTGCCCTTAGCAACTTCCTGGAGCACCATGTCTCCTGCCTTGTGACCAAAGGTGTCGTTAATAGTCTTAAAATCATCGATGTCAAAGAGCACGAACGAAAAAACCGTACCATATCTTTTAAAAATATTCCACTGTTTGTTAAGTTCTTCCTGGTATCCCCTCCTGTTAAAAACTCCGGTCAATTCATCGTATAGTGAAGATCTAAGAAATTCTTTGGACTTTTCTTCCATTAATTTCGCTTCATTTTGGGCCAGGGTTACCTGATGTTCTATTGCCTCAAGCTGCTTTTGAAGCTGGAGATATCTTTGCTCATCGAAACCTCTTTTATTACTGATACCGGTGGTGATGTTTCCTAATTTTTCAAAGATTGGATCTTTAATCTTTGAAAAATCATCAGCCACAAGAAAACTCTTTTCCATGGCCTTTAATTCAGATTCGAGATAGGCATTGAACTCGATATCTGATTGATGCTTTGCCTGTTGGGTGGCCAACATGTTTTTGATGTCCGTCTCTGTCTTGACCAAGCCCACGACCAGTTCATCTACAAACGATTCTATTTCAGGATGGACTCTATACAGTCTGTCCTTGAATTCCTGAACAATGCTTCTGATCTTGTCGATATATTTTGGTATAAAGGTCGCGGAAAAACTCTTGTGAATCTCATCTTGAAGCGTCTCCAGTCCCTTTCTCAGGTCGTTGTCTCCGATCATTTTCAACTTAAAGATGATTTCATTCAAGACTTCAAAGGCGGTCATACTTTTTGATCTTGCGGAATTCTTTTTCTTGCTGATTTGACTCATGTCCACTCCTCCCAAAATAGTGTCAAGTCTTGTTTGGGATTAAGGATCTAAAGCTTTATAGTATGCAGGGTTTTAGTAAGATTCCATTTTGTCTGATATCTCATTATTATTTAAGAAATTTTATCAGAAAAAAATAGAAAAGCAATAATCAATAATGAGGTGTTCATCCAGAAATGGTAGATTTTGTCCTGAAGCAAGGCCGCACAAAGGTTTCTACCGGAGGCGTAGCAAATGCTACGTCGAGGATAGAAGCCTGCGGAGAACGCAGCGTCGGGGCAAAAGATGCCATTTCTGGATGAACACCAATTATAAATACTGTTGCTTCCACAGGACCAGTGGATGCAAGACATCTATCTTCTTTTCTGTTTTGATTCGCTGTATCCCTTCTTGCAACTGCAGGAGGCATCCGGTGCACCCAGTTACGATTTTGTCCGGCTGAGCCTGTTCTATTTCAGGCATCCTGCGGTCAAGGATTTGCATGGAAAGGGAATAGTTAAAAAAATTGAATGTGCCACCGTGGCCGCAGCACTGGGTAGAAAGTTCAACCAGCTCAATTCCCGGGATGACGCTCAAAAATCTCATCGGGGCCTCGACAACTTTTTGCTTAATTCGAAGATGACATGGATCATGATATACCACGCGAATAGGAGAATCTTTCGATACCTGCTGCCGGGGAGAACGTCCTTCATTGCTTTGAGCTATTTTCTCATATCCAACCACATCTATTAAAAAGGAGGTTACATCCATGACTTTTTCAGAGAACCTTTCCGCCTGTCGTCGCTCCGTCTCTGTTTCGAAAAGTGTTGGGAAAGCTTTGAGTTGGGTGCCGCAGGAGGCACAGGTAGTTATGATATAGTCAAGCCCTTGGTCAGAGAAAAGATCAATGGTGCGCTTTGCCAGATCAACCGCCCTTTTCTGGTCTCCAAGGCTGTAAGCCATGACACCGCAACACCCCTGTTGTTCAGGAATAAACGGTACTATGCTCACTTCTTTTAGAATGTCGAGCAAGGCACGTCCTGTTTCGGGGAAGAGATAATTAGTGCCGCACCCGACAAAAAAACCAACCCGTATTTTTCCGCCGGCACTCTTTTCGTCTGGGAGACAACCCTCAAGAAAGGGAGAGGTAGAAATCTGAGGGATGATAGATCGTTGCGTAAAAAACGAGAGGGGGAACCTCAGGTGAAGGCCGCTCGACTCAGGGACCTTCTTGCAAAGGAGTTTTTCAAGGAGAGCACTTTTCTTGATCAATACATTGTGGCTCAGGTTTTCTGGGGTTAGGGCCTTAAGGAGACTTGGAGACATAGCCGGTTTATGTTTTAAGAAGTCTTGTTGTCGTCCGTATTGGATCAATGTATTGGATTGCACATTATTGGCGCAGACTTCAGCACAGGCGCCGCACGAAAGGCAACGCGAGAGGATCTCTGATACACCGGAAGATAGGTCCAGCCCTCCGGATTCTACTTCCCGCAAGACCGCCAATTTCCCGCGTGCCACATCAGTCTCCAAACGTGTGGCCTGATAGACGGGACATACACTCATGCATGCCCCGCATTTTATGCATTGTTTAAGAGCTTTTTTATAGTCAAGCATGTTGTTGATGGGCTAACCCGGAAATATTTTACCCGGGTTCAGGATATTGTTCGGGTCAAATGCCTTTTTGATCCGCCTCATCAGGTCTATCTCGGCTTCTGACATTTCAAGACGGATAAAAGGGAGCTTAGTGATACCTACGCCGTGTTCTCCCGAAATAGTGCCTCCTAATTCAACAGTATATTTAAAGAGTGTTTCTACAGCAACATCGGCTTTTTTAAGCTCTGATATTTTACTCTTGTCGAGCATAATATTAAAATGGATATTTCCGTCGCCTGCGTGCCCGAAACTCACCATGGTGAGGCCGGTTTTGTTACGCAGGTCATCAATCTTTTTTACGAGATCCGGAACCTTGCTTCTTGGAACCACTATGTCCTCGTTGATTTTGTCAGGATTCAGTTTAAACAGAGCTGGAGAGATGGCCTTTCGTGCCTTCCATAGATCGAGCGCCTCTTTGGGGGTTTTAGCTTTTTGAACCGATCGGGCTCTATATGACAGACACAGAGTGCACAGTTTTGATATCTCCATGTCGGCCATTTCCCTGGGGCCGTCTGTTTCAACAAGGAGGATAGCTCCAGCGTCCACGGGAAGACCTATGTTAAGATATGACTCTACGCATTGAATGGCGGATTGGTCCATATATTCCAAAGTCCTTGGTATAATCCCGGATCGTATGATGCCGGAGACAGTTCGAGCGGCATCCTCAATATGGTCAAAGACTGCTGTCATCGTGCATACGGTTTCGGGTAGAGGAAGAAGGCGGAGGACAATTTTTGTAATAACTCCCAATGTCCCTTCTGAACCAACCATCAGCCGTGTCATGTCATAACCGACCACGCCCTTGGTTGTTTCAACACCTGTGTGTATGCAATCACCTGTAGGGAGCACTACGGACAACCCTAAGACGTAATCCTTAGTAACTCCATACTTTACCGCTCTGGCCCCTCCCGCGCATTCAGCCACATTTCCACCAATGGTCGAATATGCAGCGCTGGAAGGATCAGGTGGATAAAAAAGCCCTTTTGCTTCCACTACCTTTTGGAAATTTCCTGTGATAACACCTGGTTCTACTTCCGCCACCATGTTGTCTGCGTCTGTGCGAAGTATTCTGTTCATTCGCGTTAGTACCAATACCACCCCACCTTTTATTGCCAAGGCTCCGCCTGTCATGCCGGTGCCCGCTCCCCTGGGGATCACAGGAAAACGCTCTTCATTGGCAAGACGCATGATGGCAGCAACTTCTTCCATTGTCTCAGGGAAAACAACTGCTTCGGGCATGTATCTTAAGTTAGTAGCGTCATAAGAATAGCAAATCAGATCAGTTTCAGAATCCGTGCAATGTCTTCGTCCAACAATGGACCTGAGTTTTTTTAGAATTGATTTTTTCATTACAAAGTATGTTTCCAAAGCTATCACGGGGCAAGCTTCGCTTGGCCCGTGACTCCCATATTTCAATTAGTGGGTGTTCATCCAGAGATGGTAGATTTTGTTCCGAGACAAGGCCGCACAAAGGTTTCTACCGCAGGCGTAGCAGTGCTACGTCGAGGATAGAAACCTGCGGAGAACGCAGTATCGGGACAAAAGATGCCATCTCTGGATGAATACTAATTAACACAGAGCCAGGGATTTGAAAACTGAAAAGAGTAAGGACAAAAGGGGACGTTTTGCAGAGGTCTCTAAGAAATGTCTTTTCCCAACCTTTCGGATAGAAATTGAATGTGCCTATAATCAGGTCCTTTTTTCTTTAAAAGACTTTCGACGGCTTCAATTGCGTGAAGGGTTGTGGCATGGTAGCGGTTAAATGCGTTGCCTATGGCCTGAAGAGAGAGGTTGGTATATCTTCTGGACAGATACATGGCAATTTGCCGAGGTCTTGCAATAGATCGCTTACGTGAACGAGAGGCAATGTCTTCCAGCGAGATCTTATAGCACTTGCAGACCAGTTTTTGTATCTCCTGCACGGTAATCCGGCGCTGCTTTTTGGAAATATTTTGGACAACGGTTTCGGCCAAAGGCAAATCAATTGGAAGATTGAGGAGAGACGATTTGGCCAGGACCCCGACAATTCCGCTTTCCATTTGGCGTATATCGCCGGTTAATTCTTGAGCAAGAAAATAGATGACGTCCTCTGCGAAAAAGGTCGATTCCTTCTCTACCTTGTTGGAAATCATCCGGACACGGGTTTCAGAGTCGGGGGGGCTTGTGTCGGAGATAATGCCGGATGTAAGACGAGATTTGAGATTTGCATTCATCTTTGGGATCTCATCTAATGGGTAACTGCTCGTGAAGATGAGTTTTTTGTTGGCATTTAGAAGGGCATCGAGAGTAAAGGCCAGCTCATCTTGTATTTTTTCTTTGCCGCTCAGGAACTGAATGTCCTCCAGAAGAAGGATGTCGCACTGGTTGCGGTATTTCTTCTTGAACCGTTCGACACTGCCGCTCTTAAGAGAGGAGATCATTTCATTTGTAAAATTTTCTGCCGTAAGGTAACAGATACGGACTTCGGGATTTTCCTGTAATATATGGTTCCCTATTGCATGTGAAAGGTGGCTTTTCCCCAGGCCGGTATCAGCCAGCAAAAACAGAGTATTGTGATGGGGCGCTCTTTCGTTTGCCAATGTAAGTGAGGCTGTATAGGCGAAATCGTTACAAACGCCTACTACAAATCGGTCAAAGGTAAAGTCAGAACGGAATGGTTGAGCGGCTCTCTGCTGAGGGGACGGAATATTCGGGAGGAGAAGCTGCGGGTCAACTGCAGGGGGAGGGCCTTCGATTTTAAGTGAATTTTTTATTTTTAGTTCAATTCGAGCTCCCTTCCCCAGAATTTTTTCAGCCTCCTGTCGTATTATTCCCATATAATTTCCAACAATCCATTTTTGAGAGAAAGAGTCAGGGCACGTAATTACGAGATCGTCTACACTCTTTTCAGACAGCCTGAGTGGATCTATCCACAGCATGTAGGTGCTGTGTGGAACTTTCTGGTGTATGGACGTTTTTATTTTATTCCAGGTAGCCTGCATAGCAACATATTTTTATCATAGGGGGTCAATTTTTTAAAAAATTGAGTTGAATATGATACGGATGATATTAATATTAATTAGTGTTAATTAATGATTATTAGCAATATAAGGGGGAATCAGAGAATTTACAAAAAAGATGCTGCTTATTTAATTTGTTCTGATCGACTTGTCAAATCACAAAGTAGACTATTTTTTAATGGCTTGTGAAATAGTTACCTGCAAATGATAACTCATTAAAATCATGGGCAATATTTTTATAAGTTCTGTAAGGTCTATAATTTTCAGCCCTTTTTAAATTAGCATTTGTTCAAGTATTTTGAAAGGGTTGTCCCGTTTTGTGGAAATTGTTCAGAACTTTTTTATCTTAGAATATCTTTTATTTTCTCCGATTTTCTTGGTTTTTTAATAAAAAATATGATCCTTGGAGGGAGGGGTGTAACCGCATGGATTTACATTGGATTTTGTTGCCAAAATGGCAATCTTTTTTGTTGCCAAAATTCTTTTTTTGATGGTTTCGCAAAAAGTGACTACTCAAGCGAATTGAAGGCTTTTTGCGAAACCATCTTTTTTTGAGGTTGAAAAAGGGGGTCGTTTTTGACATATGTTTTTGCTTATGTAAGATACATAAACAGAGACCTTTGCATAACTGCCATTTTTCCGTGATGCGGCGTCAGGCTTCAAAATTTAATCCTCGAAATACCCAATGTATTCCTCCGGTTAAATTTTTCACCTTCCTTGCCTGACGGGCACGCAGTGAAGCGTCAGCGCTCATAATGTCGCATTATGCAAAGGTCTCGGTTCACCTGGGGTACTATATAATTTTGAAGCCAATACACTTCTAACAAGGTGCTAATAATGAAAAAGATGACTGTTGCTCTGCTATCCGGTGGTATTTCGCCTGAACGCAATGTCTCTCTTAAAAGTGGGGGGGAAGTTTTTAAGACATTAGACAAGGGGAAATACGAAATTAGACAGTATGATCCTGCAACAGATCTCCCTCGCTTGGTTGCGGACGCTCCTGAGATTGATATCGCGCTGATCATTCTGCATGGTCCTTTTGGAGAGGATGGAACTATACAAGGTTTTTTGGATATGCTTAATATCCCGTATCAGGGCTCAGGTGTTTTGGGTAGTGCGCTTGCTATGGATAAGGCAGTTGCCAAGCGTCTCTACAAGGATGCAGGACTCTTAGTCCCTCCCTTTAAGATTTTGAAACGAGGAATGCCCTATGAGTCCAGGGAGATAGTCAAAGAGATCGGCCTACCCCTCTTGACCAAACCGGCCTCTGGTGGTTCAAGCATTGGTATGCACCTTGTTGCTGTTGAAGCAGAGTTTGAAGAGGCCATGAAGGATGCCTTTCGCTACGATGCCACAGTTATAGTAGAAGCGTATATCAAGGGTCGGGAGATTACGGGGGCGGTCCTCGGTAACGAGGCCCTTGAACTCTTCCCAATTGTTGAGATTATTCCCAGTTCCTCCCAGCCGTTTTTTGACTACACGGCAAAATATGATACGACCGGAGCAACCCGTGAGATATGCCCGGCTCCAATTGACGATACTTTAGCTGAACAGGCACAACAGTATGCTGCAACAGCACACCGTGCCCTGTGCTGTGAGGGATATAGCCGCACTGATATGATTGTTCAGGATGAAAAAATTTTTATTTTGGAGACCAATACAATTCCAGGCATGACACCAGTGAGCCTCTTTCCGCTTGCAGCCAAGACCGCCGGGTTGACCTTTGGGCAACTCCTTGATCGTTTAATCGACCTGGGGCTGGAAAGCTATCAGAGGAATAAAAGAGATGATAATTCGTAACAGTAGAGAGTTAAAGGACCGCTACGATGAACTGAAAGCCGGAGATATTTTTTTAGGGATTCTCAGCTACAAGGGTTTAAAGGATCGGGTTCTCATAGACCTTTTGGAGAGGGGAGTTCAATTATTTCCGTCTGCCTCAGCACAAACACTGAGTTCCTCAAAGGTTGCCCAGGCATTAGTTTTACGCAAATGGATGCTTCCCCATACGCTTGTCATAACCCGCAGGCTCAGCCTGATGCATGCTATAGGCTACTTTAATCGTCACCAGATTGAACGGGTTGTGACCAAAGATGACCGCCTCGATTGTGGGTATGGAATCCATTATTGGAACAACATTGAGGAGGTTTATAATCAGGCAGCATTGCGATCTATGGCATATTCCTTTGTGGTACAACCGTTTATCGAGCACTATACGGATATTCGCGTAGTTATTGTAGGAGATTATGTAGAAGCTTACACACGTGAGAACCAGTATAATTTTAGGAACAATATATCTGCGGGCGGGTCAAGTAGACCTTATAGTTTAAACAATAGTCAGTTGGTCCTTTGTCGAGAGGTAATGGAACGAGGGAAGTTCCCGTTTGCGCATATTGATTTGTTAATTACCCAGGATGGGAAGAATTATCTTTCTGAGATTGCGCTGGACGGTGGCCTAAAAGGGGCCAGGACAGACCGTGATACACTTTGTGGGCTAAAGGAAGAGCTTCTGGAGCGGTTGAGCGTAGCGTAGCGCCCTCACTTCCCGATACAGAATCTGCTGAAAATTTCATCGAGTATATCTTCATTGGTGGTCTCTCCCGTAATTTCTCCCAGGGCATCCAAACCTTCTTGAAGTTCTATGGCTATCAGAGCCGGAGAATCCTTTTTACTTATAAGCTTCAAGACGGCCTTTGATGCCGACAGCGCCCTTTCGAGAGCACGCTTGTGGCGTAAGTTGGGAGCAATGGAAGGAGATACCATTGCTTTAGAGCCGATAATTTTTTTGTAAATTACTTCCAAAAGCTGTGCAATACCGGTGTTGAATTTTGCCGATATTTCTAAAATATGTTCTCCAGGGAAGTGCTGCGAAATTTTTGTCAACGGGATCGCCGTTGGGAGATCTACTTTATTGGCCAGGATAATCTTTGTCCGATGTTTTATTTCATTAAATATACTGAGGTCTTCTGTTGTTAATGATTCACTGGTATCTATCATAAACAGAACAAGGTCAGCGCTGTCCAGACGTTCTTTCGTAAATCTTATTCCCATGGTCTCCACTGTATCGGTTGTTTGACGCAGACCGGCTGTGTCGATTATTTTTATCGGAATCCCCTTTATTGTTAACCCTTCTTCGATGATATCACGGGTGGTCCCGGGGATATGCGTGACAATGGCGCGTTCCCTTTTTAGAAGTCTGTTGAGGAGGCTCGATTTCCCGACATTGGGGCGCCCAATGATAATAATGTCTAATCCCTCTCTGTAAAGCTGTGCTGTTTCATAATTGTCCAACAGATCATTTAAAGGGGATATTACAGACTCGGTTATTGCAGCCACTGCATTCACCTCGTCTTCTTCTTCCATCTCTTCCGGAAAGTCGATCACTGCCTCAATGCGGGCGAGGGTTTCGATAAGGGCTTTTCTTATACTCTGAACAAGGTCGAACAGGTCGCCTTTTAGCTGTTGCGCTGCCAGGCGAAGTCCCTTGTCGGTCTTGGATGTAATAAGGTCTATAACAGCTTCTGCCTGAGTTAGATCGATACGGCCGTTTAAAAAGGCGCGCTTGGTAAATTCACCTGGTTCAGCCGGCCTGATTCCCTGCTTTAATACCAGTTCCATAATGGCGTTGATGGCTGCCATGCTGCTGTGGGTGTGGATCTCAACGACGTCTTCACGTGTATAGGTATGTGGCGCCCGCATGACTACGAGAAGTACTTCATCTAATGTGTTGCCGGTATCCGGGCTTACGATGAAGCCATGGTAGAGATGGTGTGAACTAAACCGAGAAGTAGGTTTTGATGGGCGGAAGATTTGTGGGGCTACTGTACAGGCTTTTGGACCGCTGATCTTGATGATCCCGATTCCGCCCAGACCCGGAGGTGTGGCAATGGCGGCGATAGTATCTTCATTTATCATTTATCATTTACCATCTGTCATTTTAAGATCGTACTACAGCGGCATTTTCTGAATAATGCCCAATGACAAATGCCCAATGATCAATGACAGATGCCCAATTTCAATGGGCCGTTTCTCACACTTTTGCAGTAGGATCAGAATTCGCGGACAGCCTCTTATGAGACGGTCGACTGTTTTTTTGGGGAGCTATGATCATTTTCTTGAAAAGACCTGGTCCCCGGCTTTTTGACGTCACCTCACGAACAGGTTGAAGAGCGATATGAACAATTCTGCGGTCATATGCATTCATTGGTCTTATGGTGGCAGGTTTGCCGGAACGCTTGACCTTTTCTGCAAGCCGTAGCGCCAATTGTGTCAAAGAGGTCTTTCTACGGTCCCTATAATTTTCAATGTCTACAATTACAGGAAGATGTTCAGAATATTTTTTATTAACAATTTTTTGAATGATGTATTGCAATGCATCAATTGTTTGACCGTGTTTCCCTATTAAGAGGGCCGAGTCGGTTGACTCTATCGTAAGTATCAAACCCTTATCCCGAATCTCTGAGGTTACAACAGACCCGTCAACCGTTCTATTAAGGATATCCGCGAGGGACTGCTTCGCAAATGTTGCTATTTCTTCTAATGGCTGATCAGGAGGCGGCTCTGTGCTGATCTCTTCCAGAGGCTCTTCTGCCGGCAATTTTTCTTCTGGTTCCGTTTCCTTTTCTATTTGTTTTGAGTCCACTTGAACCCGAATTTTTGCCTTTTTGATTCCTACCAGACCAAAAATTCCTGTAGATCCGTATGAAAGGACTTCGACATTCAGCCCTTCTTTTGGAATGCCAAGCGTGTCAGAGGCACTCTGAATAGCATCATCCACAGTCTTTCCTTCAAATTCATGTACAGATGACATAATTCCCTCCAAGTTTAGGCCGTCTTTTTGATGACGTAGTATTGCTGGGCAATAGAGAGTATGTTGTTGACCAGCCAATATAATACAAGTCCGGACGGAAAATTGATGAAGATAAAAGTAAATACAATGGGCATAGCCATCATAATTTTTGCCTGTGCCGGATCCCCGGGAGGTGGGGACATCTTCTGTTGAAGGAACATGGATGCTCCCATTATGACGGTAAGAACCGGTATGCCGTATGGAGGTTCCATAAATGGAATGCTGAAACCGAAATTAAATAGACGGTCCGGCGCTGCAAGATCCTTAATCCAGCCGAAAAAGGGTGCGTGTCTGAGTTCAATTGACTGATACAGCATCTTGTAAAAGGCGAAAAAAACAGGAATCTGGAGAACCATTGGAAGACATCCCCCCAACGGATTGATATTGTAAGCTTTGTAGAGATTCATAAGCTCCTTGTTCATTTTCTGCTTGTCGCCTTTATACTTTTGCCGCAGTTCCGTCATCTTTGGTTGGAGCTTCTTCATATCGCTCATTGACTTATAACTTTTGTTGCTGAGCGGCCAGAATGCGCCCTTGATGAGGATGGTCAGGATAATAATGGCAATCCCGTAATTGTGAATGTATCCGTACAAAAAATTAAGTACATGGAGGAGCGGTTTGGCAAGTATGTCAAACCACCCGAAATCTATCGCCTTTGAGAGTTTTTTGTCAACACTTGACAAGATGTCGAGACTTTTTGGGCCTATATAAATATGATAACGATAAGAGCGCTCTGTTTGGGGAGGGATCGTGCCTGTTGGATCAATGTGCACGGCCTTCAAGAGCTGCTCGGCCCCCTGTTCCAACCGGACGCTTGAGTCCCTCTTCTCATCCTCAGGTATGACAGCGGTTATAAAGTAACGATCTCCGAGAGCGAACCAGTCTATCTTGCCGGAGTAGAGGTCTCTTTTGGAAATATCTTTTTCAGAAAGCTCCTTAAGTTTATCGTCAACAAGGATTGAGGGACCGGAAAAAATATAACGCGATTCTGAGGTGTTCACCTGGCGGTATATAACCGCAAGGGTTAGATTGTCCTTCAATGCCCTGGGAAACGGGTTGCCGACCTTGACTTCAAGATCAAAGAGATAGTTGTCAGGATAAAATGTATAGGTCTTGACTATGCGGTACCCTTGAGGGGAGTCCCAAGAAAAGGAGAGGCTTTTTTGGTTGTGTGTGGCATCAATGACGCTTCTTTCAGTGTCTGCATGAAAGACCGCGTCATCAAGTCCCTGAATTTTATGATTTACAAAACCTATTGCCAAGCTGCGTTCCTCTGGAGATTGCGCAGATATCAACAGCTTCATTGGAGAATCCGGTTGGATGGTTTCACGATATTTATTTAGTTTGAAATCTGTCAACGTGGCCCCCTCTTCCGTGAAAGATGCGGTATAAAAGGGGGTAGATACGGTTATTATTCTACCTTTTATTGCCGGCCTTGCCTCAGGTTTTTTTATGGTGGCAGTGGTCTCGAAAAGAGGTTGAACATTTTTGTCCTGTGCCACGGTCTCTTCTTGTGTCTGTTCTACCTGCTGTTTTGTTGAGATCTCCGGTGGTCTGCCAAAAAAGACTTGATACACAAAAAAAACAAGAAAAGTGAGAACAATCGCTAAAAACATCCTTAAGTTTGAGTCCATAGAAATACTCCTTAAATGAACAGCTTTTTACGAGGCAATTTCAAAACGTCCTCTTTTGTCCAATCTCTGCGTTAGGCACAGATTTTAATCCTCAAAATACTCAATGTATTCCTCTGGTTAAAATCTTCGCCTTTCTTGACCTTGAACAAAATTGAACATTTTGAAACTGCCTCTTACGTATAAGATTATTTCAAATTTTTACCTGACCGGATCATAACCGCCTGGATGGAACGGATGGCATTTCAAGATCCTAAGGATCGCCATAACCGATCCTTTCAGAATGCCGTAGCGTTCGATTGCCTGATGAGCATATTCCGAGCAGGTGGGGACAAAACGACATGCAGGGATAAAAAGGGGGGAGAGACAGTATTGATATATCCTAATAAGAAATAGAAGAGACGACCTTAAAAATTGTCTGAAGTTCATGTAACATCTCTTGCGAACGTAATCGTGATGAGCCCTTTCTTACTATTACCACAAGGTCAAGAGTGTGATCCTTAAAAAGCTTTTTGCTTAAGCGAAATGCCTCACGTATTCGACGTTTCAGATAGTTCCGGTAAACAGCAGACCCCACTCTTTTGCTGACGCTAATCCCTATGCGCGTGACATTTAAATTGTTTTTTCTTGTCAGAACGACAAAATGATACGAGTTGAACTTACGACCTGTTCGATATACGGTCTGAAAATCAGTACTCTTTCGTATCCTTTCGGATCTGGTTAACGTGAAAGTTCCCAAAATATCACGTGCAGATTTAAGCCGTTTTTAATAGCAATTTTTTCTTCTCCGCCCCGGAGATCGGATTCAGCCCTACGCCTGCGAATCAACATTGCATCCTTGAATAAAAAAATATCGCCGCTTAAACGGTTAGTCGTTTCCTCCCTTTAGCCCTACGCCGTTTTAATATGTTTCGTCCCGCCGTTGTATGCATCCTTGAAAGAAAGCCATGCGTTCGAGCCCTCTTGATTTTACTCGGTTGATATGTTCTTTTCATTTGTACTATCCTTTTCTTTAAGCGCTGGGAAAAAATCCTAACGCGAGTATTTTTTTGTAATTTTTGGTACTAAATAGACGATATAGTAAAATAGATTTATAAAACATATTGATCTATTAATGTCAAGCGTTCATTATAAATTGTTAAATTATGCCTCGAAGTTAACGTATACCGTTGTCTTCGGCGAGATTGGGGGCATTTTCCCTTGAATTTGTTTGATGCGTCTGTTACTTAAATAGAGCAGTATATTTAGTTAAACCTAAATTGCTCAACTTAGGTTATAAGTATAATATTTTGCAAAGGTCTCAAAAAAGAGGGTGTTATGTTTAACAAGTTATTAGGGCTATTTTCTACAGATCTTGCTATCGATCTCGGAACAGCAAACACACTGGTTTATGTGAAAGGGAGGGGGATCGTTCTGCGAGAACCTTCTGTTGTAGCGGTAAAGACAAACGCCGGGCGAGGGAAAAAGGTCGTAGCTGTAGGGAGAGAAGCGAAAATGATGTTGGGACGTACCCCTGGCAACATCGTTGCTATTCGTCCCATGAAAGATGGTGTTATAGCCGATTTTGAAGTTACTGAAGCAATGCTGCGCCATTTTATCCGACAAGTTCACGACCGGAAGAAGCTGATACGCCCCAGGATTATCGTTTGCGTTCCTTCCGGGATTACTCAGGTTGAAAGACGAGCTGTTCGAGAGTCAGCGGAATCTGCCGGAGCCCGCGAGGTGTTTTTGATAGAAGAACCTATGGCCGCGGCTATTGGGGCCGGGCTTCCTATTACCGAACCCACCTGCAATATGGTTGTAGACATAGGTGGGGGGACCACAGAGGTGGCCGTAATATCGCTTGCGGGAATTGTGTACAGCCGGTCAATTCGTGTGGGCGGGGATAAGATGGACGAATCGATCATCCAATATATCAAAAGAAAGTATAATCTTTTGATCGGTGAAAGAACAGCGGAGATTATAAAAACAACCATAGGAAACGCTTATCCGAATCCAAATCCTGATGATGTTGAAATTATCGAAGTAAAAGGTAGAGACCTGGTGTCGGGTATTCCTAAGATTCTTGCGATTGATTCAGAAGAGATACGCGTTGCTATTTCCGAGCAGATTGATGCGATTGTGGCAACGGTAAAAATAGCTCTGGAGCAAACCCCGCCTGAACTTGCAGCCGATGTTGTGGACAAAGGGATTATAATGAGCGGAGGAGGAGCATTGTTGAAAAATCTGGACAAGTTGCTGCGCGAAGAAACGTCATTGCCCATAACAGTGACCGAAGATCCTCTGTCAACAGTGGTGCTTGGGTCTGGAAAGGCCTTGGACAACTTGGAGATTTTAAAGGAGGTCGCAATTTAAGAAGACGCTTGGTAATATTTCGGATTTAGGTTACTGATTGGGCCCACCATAAAGAATCAGAGACCTTTGTAAAAATGTCACGTTTCGCAAAGGTCTCAATCACTCCCCGTGAAGCGTATCGTGTTATGTTTTCTAAAAAAACTTTAATAATTATTACAACGATCGCGCTGGTTTTGATCAATATTGTTATCATATCTATCGGTGCGCGGTCTCAAAACGAACTCGGTTTCTTCCAAAGAGTTGCCGTAGAAATCCTTGCGCCATGTCAGCGTAGTGTAACATCGATTTTTCAATATATTTACGGGACCTGGTCCCGTTATTTTGATCTGATTTTAGTCGATGAGGACAATAAACAGCTTCGTGCCACAATACTATCTTTAAAAAACGAGGTCAATTCCCTAAAAGAATCGGAAATTGCCAACAGACGGCTAAGAGCGCTCTTGGACTTTAAGTCGGTTGTCTCCGATGAAACAATCCCTGCTGAGGTAATAGGAAAAGAACCCTCAAAATGGTTCAAGACCTTTGTAATCAACAAAGGAACAACAGACGGTATAAGAGGGGGGATGCCCGTGGTGGCGCCCGATGGGATCGTTGGACAGGTGATCAATGTCTCTTATCATTATTCAAAGGTGCTTTTAATTATTGATCAAAACAGCGCTGTCGATGCCTTAGTGCAGCGGACCAGATCACGAGGGATAGTTGAAGGAGGGGGGGAGGGGGCATGCCGATTTGAATATGTATTGAGAAAAGCGGATGTCCAAAAGGGTGATGTTGTTATATCGTCCGGGCTTGGAGGGGTATTCCCCAAGGGGCTTAGGGTCGGTTATGTTTCAAATATTGTCAAAAGCAATGCCGGAATTTTTCAGGGGGTAGTATTACAGCCTTATGTAGATTTTGCCAAGCTGGAAGAAGTGTTTGTTGTGCTTAGAAAACAGACGTTTTTTGGGGATGAGGAGGAGAGCGGGTGAAAGATTTTTTTCTTTTTCTGGTACTCGGAATCGCGTTCCTTATCTTAGAGTCAACCGTGTTGGCTACATCTGCTCTTCAAGGGCTTAGATATGATCTCTTAATACCTCTTATCATTTTTGTGGCTCTCTATCACTCAATACGGGTTGGGCTCCCTCTATGTATCGTTTTTGGTTTTTTTATGGATGTTTTTTCAGGGGGGGTCTTTGGATTGTTTTTGTCTATCTATTTTTGGCTTTTTTGTTTTGTTAAAGCTATCTTGTGCTTCTTAGATTTACAAAATTCCTTCTTAGAGGTGATTCTTGTGGTAGCGGGAGTGTTGATAGAGAACTTGATAGTTATTTTCTCAACTTCACTTTTGGAGGCAGGACAACAAATAGAATATGTCACTTTGCAACACGTAATTGTGCAGACTCTTTTAGCGGGCGCTACAGCCCCTTTGATGTTTGTAGCTTTTTTTAAACTAAGAGATATTAGATTCTCTTACTTATTTAGCAAGTTAGGAATTGGGGGATTGAGGGATTAAGGAATTCCCTAATTCCTAAATTTCTTTATTTATTATGAGATCTGCTTATTTTAATTCTGTTGACACTGATTGGTATAAAAAGCGCTTTTATAGGTTGCTGATTTGTATTGTTGCCGGTTATTCAATCCTTTTCGTAAGGCTCTACTATTTTCAGGTGCTAAAGGGTGACGATCTTAGACGTCTGGCAGAGAACAATTGTGTGCGCCTTGAAAGGGTTCCCCCATCACGCGGCCTGATCTATGACAGAAACGGCGAACTCCTTGTGGACAACCGCCCCTCTTTTAACATCTCGATTATCTTGGAGGACGCGCCTAATCCCGAACAGGTAATTAAACGGCTGGCTTTACTCTTGAACATCCCTCCAACCCCTCTTTTAAAAAAGATTCAGGCGGCAAGGAGATCTCAACCATTTAAACCCATAATTTTAAAAAGTGATGTCAGTCGTGATGAATTGGCCGTGATAAAGACCAGAAAGTTCGATCTGCCCGGAATCATTGTAACCGTCGAACCTCAACGTCACTATTTAATGGAAAGCGGCGCTTCCCATCTAATCGGTTACTTGGGTGAGATCAGTCAAAAGGAATTGACCAGTGGGCGTTATCCTGACAACAAGGCAGGCGATTTCATAGGAAAATTTGGAGTTGAAAAAACGTGTGGGGCCTCTTTCTTAGGGAAGAGAGGCGGAAGACAGATAGTGGTAGACGCGCTCGGGCGAACAACGGACGTTCTTAGCGCTGTAGAGGCGACGCCCGGGAAAAACGTTTACTTAACGATAGACCGTAGACTGCAGAAAGTAGCCGAAGATATGCTAAGCAAGAAGATATCCGGGGCTGTTCTTGCAATGGATCCCAACAATGGTCATATTCTTGCGATCGCGAGTAACCCCTCTTTTGACCAGAATGCGTTAGTGGAAGGGATGAGTCATTCAGAGTGGAAAGGAATCGTCACCAACCCGCTCCATCCTCTGGGAAACAAGGCGATCCAGGGCCAATATCCTCCAGCTTCCACATACAAGATCATTACGGCCATGGCGGCTCTGGAAGAGGGTGTTGTTGCAGAGGATACAGAACATTTTTGTCAGGGTTATTACAAGTTTCGGGGCCGCCGGTTCAGATGTTGGCGAGAGGCAGGGCACGGAAACTTAAATATACGAGAAGCATTAGCGCAGTCCTGTGATGTGTTCTTTTACAAGGTGGGAGAGAATCTGGGAGTGGATCGTTTGGCCCGCTATGCAAAAGGATGCGGGCTCGGTGTAAGAACCGGGATAAGGCTGGACAATGAGGCAATGGGGTTGGTCCCTACTATAAGTTGGAAATTACGACGCTTTGGTAGACCATGGCAGAAGGGTGAGACGCTTGTGATTGCGATTGGGCAGGGGTTCAACCTTGTTACTCCTGTGCAGATGGTTACTTTGATCAGTGCCGTGGCAAACGGGGGGACACGGTATAGGCCGGTTGTTATAAAGGAGATACGAGATTACGACGGTAGTCTATTGGAAGCCACTGTGCCTGAGATACTCGGACGCCTGCCGGCCAGCAAAGAGACTCTGACCATCATTAGGAAGGGCTTGGAAGATGCCGTTAATACAAGATTGGGCACTGGTTGGTCTGTCCGACTTCCCGGTGGTGTAATGGCTGGAAAAACCGGCACGGCCCAAGTCGTAAAGTTAGATGAGGATAGAGATAAAAAAGAAGAAGATATCCCGTTTCGTTTTCGTGATCACGCTTGGTTTGTCGCATATGGACCAACTAAAAAGCCGAGCATCGCAGTAGCGGTTCTTGTTGAACATGGCGGACACGGTTCGACTGCCGCGGGTCCGATCGCAAGAGAGGTTATTAAGAAATACTTGGAACTGTATCCTGAGGATACGGAGTTAGGGATTTAGGAATTAAGGAATTAAGGAATTTAGGAATTTAGGAATTAAAAAAGACAACATCCGACAATCCCATAATCCCTCAATTCCTTAATTCCTTAATTAGGTAAGGCCATGTTTGACAGACGATTAGTGCAACATTTTGATTGGGTGTTGTTGATTATAACCATCTTGATTGCAACGGTTGGGGTTATTACCCTTTACAGCGCTGTTGCGGGTGATCCGGCCCGTAGCTACCTTTATGTAAAACAGCTTTACTGGTTCGGTATCGGGTCCGTATTCATGACGGCCGCATTTATAGTTGACTATAGATTATTGCAACAGTGGGCCGTGCCAATCTATGCTGTTTCTATTATCTTACTGATCGTGGTTTTATTCTTCGGCAAAGTAGTATCAGGATCGCAACGTTGGCTTACATTAGGGCCTATTTCTTTTCAACCCTCTGAACTGGCAAAAATTGCCTGCATCATAGTCTTGGCACGACACTTCTCAAAAGACATAACGTACGAAGGGATGTCTTTGCGGGATCTTTTTAAGCCGTTTCTGTGGGTGATTGTCCCTTTCTGTCTAATTGTCATGGAGCCGGACCTGGGGTCTGGCCTGTTGATTTTGTTGGTCGCCGGATCCATAATCCTTTTTGTAAAAATTCAAAGAGGTGCATTTATCTTTTTGGCCGCATTAGGGGCATCAGTAATGCCTTTGGTGTGGTCCTTTCTCAAGGGATATCAGAAACAACGGATATTAACCTTTTTGAATCCGGACCGGGACCCCATGGGGGCAGGTTATCATATTATTCAATCTAAGATAGCTATTGGGTCAGGGATGCTTTCCGGTAAAGGGTTTTTAAAAGGGACCCAAAGTTATCTCTCCTTTTTGCCGGAGCAGCATACGGATTTTATCTTTTCGGTCCTGGCGGAGGAATGGGGGTTTTTAGGAGCGGTTACCGTGATAACCTTGTTTCTTGTTTTGTTGGTATGGGGTATAAATATAGCCTTACGTTCCAGAGAAAATTTCGGGACGATTGTGGCGGTGGGCATTGTATCCATGATTGGATGGCAGGTAGTTATTAATGTGGGAATGACCATGGGGCTTATGCCTGTAGTCGGAGTTCCGCTCCCCCTTGTAAGTTACGGGGGTTCTTCCGTCCTTACCGTTATGATAGGAATAGGACTTTTAATGAACATCAGTATGCGTCGGTTCATGTTTCAAAAATTCGGGCTATAATAACTTTTAGCATTGATCCTTTCACATTTGTCATCTGTCATTTCTTGTAGGCGTTCACAGGTTCAGAGTTACCTTTCTTCAGTTGCGCTTGCTTGTAAGCCAGCAAGTACTTGACGAAACCACATTCTCAAATTGTTCTATTCTCATGCCTTCTCCATTCAGAACTCACGAATCAACGGTTTAGATTTTCGGTAAACCCTGAACCATTGAACCCGTGAACGGTTACCATTTCTTAATGGTAAATGCCCAATGATAGATGATAAGCTCATCAAAGACTTTTTACGAAGTCATCCATATTGTTCTTGAAAAACATATCTCATCGTGGTACACACCACCATCTCGTCAAGACCCGAGACCTCGTAAGACATTCGATTTTATCCAAACTGGGGAAATGCTATGCCCAAAGGGAAAGAAGAATTTAATACATTTTTAGGTAAGTCCACCAATTTCGAGGGAAAGCTGACCTTTGACGGGGCTGTTAGATTGGAGGGCCGCTTTAAAGGAGAGGTCGAGGGAAAGAACGGAACATTGATTGTCGGCGAAAACGGTTTTATTGATGCCTCTATCCTGGTAAATACCATTGTTATCAGTGGAGAGGTCAAAGGAAATATTAGTGCCGAGGATCGGATTGAGATACATCCCCCTGCAAAGGTCTTTGGCGATATTACGGCGCCTGTTATTGTGATAGATGAGGGAGTTGTTTTTCAGGGTAGCTGCACTATGAAGTCTCAGTCTACCGAACAGCGGGACTCTCTACGTTTGGCAGAGCGGCAGAAGGAAGGGATAGACAAGAAAAAAGAATAAAATAAAAAAAACCTTTGACATTTTAAGCTCCTTGATGGTATGGATGGGCGTCCATTTAAGCGGCGCAAGCCATCTCAATTTATAGGGCTGCTTTTAGAGTTTTTAACAGGTTCGTATCATTAGCATGTTATAAGGAGAACACCATGGTTCAAATTGCACCTGATTGGACACTGTTTGTTCAGATAGCCAACTTCCTATTTTTACTCGCGGCATTAAATGTCATCCTCTACCGACCTATACGAAAAATCCTTAGCGAACGAAAAGAGAAAATAACCGGACTTGAGAGTAGTGTTGAAGATCTCAACCGCTATGCTGAAGAGAAAAGGGAGGAGTTTGCCAACAAGATTAATGAGGCAAAGCTGGAGGGGTTCCAAAAGAAGGAGGCTTTGAAGGCAGAAGGCGCTGGGGAAGAAAAACATATCATAAGTGAAATTCACCAAAAGGCACAGACCGAGATGGAATCGGTACGCTCTCAAATAGCAAAGGACGTGGAGAGTGTGCGTAATACACTCCAGAAAGAGATAAAGGGTTTCTCTGCTGCGATTGTGGATAAGATATTAGGGAGGGCTGTTTCATGAGGAAATTTTACTGTACACGACAACGAGGCGCGGCGTTATTGTGCTGCTTTGTTGCTGTGGTTTTTCTGTTCGGAGTCGGAATAGCGGTTGCATCTTCCGAAGGTGACACCGGATTTAACAAGACGGCGGATTTTATACAGCGCATTGTTAACTTTACCGTCCTTGCTGGGGCATTGTTTTTCGTTCTGCGAAAGCCTGTCAAGAATGCCTTTGTGGGCCGGAGTCAAGCTATCCAGGAAAAATTGGCGGAGCTGGAACGACAAAAAGAGGAAGCAGAGAAAAAACACGCGGAGTATAAAGGCAAATTGGCCCTCCTGGAGCAGGAGACAGCAAAGATTGTCGAGTCTTATATAGCGGAGGGCGAGGCGGCCAAGGCTCAGATCATTGAAGCGGCCGGCAAGACGGCTGACAAGATGCAGGAGCAAGCAAAGGTGGCGATTCAGCAAGAGTTTGACAAGGCCAAGGCCCAGATTCAGGATGAAATTGTTAATGAGGCGGTAGTGGCCGCTGAGAAGCTGATCAAAAAAGAGATCAATGATGAGGACCAAGACCGACTGGTCGATGAATACATAGCAAAGGTGGTGGTGGCGCAGTGACAAATTTAGCGATTGCACGAAGATATGCAAAGGCTCTCCTGGCGATCGGAAAAGAAGACGGTCAGGCTGAAGCGTACAAAGAGGAGCTGTCAGGTTTTGTAGATGTCCTTGAAAAGGAAAAGGCCCTGAAGCACGCACTCTCCAATCGACTTTATGCCGCTGATAGCCGTAAGAAGGTGCTGCAGAAAGTGCTGGGAGAACTGAGCTTATCCAAGGTGATGAACTCTTTTCTATCCCTGGTGTTTGACAAGGGTCGCATAGCGTATTTGAAGGACATCAGCGAGTTTTATCAAAAACTGACTGATGACCTTGTCAATATTGCGCGTGCCACGGTAACATCTGCTGTGGAGCTCTCATCTGAAGCTCAGGACAACATCCGGGATGCCTTGTCAAAGATGACCGGAAAGAAAGTGATTGTCGATGCCCATACCGATCCGTCACTTATCGGGGGTTTGGTGGCCAAGATAGGGGATTTGGTTTTTGATGGCAGCATCAAGACACAGCTTTTAACTATACAAGATATTTTTAAAAGGGGAGAGAAGGTCTAATGGAAATTCGAGCCGAAGAGATAAGTCAGATTATCAAAGAGCAGATTAAGGACTATGACAAGAAAGTAGATTTGAGCGAGACCGGTACCGTCCTTTCCGTGGGTGATGGTATTGCAAGGGTTCATGGTGTTGAAAATGCCATGGCCATGGAACTCCTCGAGTTTCCAGGCGGCATTATGGGCCTTTGCCTCAACCTTGAGCAGGACAATGTGGGTGTCGCCATTATGGGCGAAGATACCCATATAAAAGAAGGCGACATGGTAAAGCGGACCGGCCGTATCGCTGAGGTGCCGGTTGGAGACGCGATTATGGGTCGAGTCGTGTCCGGTATCGGCGAGCCGCTTGATGGCAAGGGACCGATCGATGCCAAAGAGTTCAGGAGGGTTGAGATGGTCGCCCCTGGTGTTATCGCTCGTAAGTCAGTGCACGAGCCGATGTATACGGGCCTTAAGGCGATCGATGCAATGACACCTGTGGGACGGGGACAGCGCGAACTTATCATCGGTGACCGCCAGATCGGCAAGACAGCCATTGGTGTGGACGCCATTATCAACCAGAAAGGCCAGGACGTGGCCTGTATCTACGTTGCTGTTGGCCAGAAGAAGTCGACTGTGGCGCAGGTGGTGGATGTGCTCGAAAAACACGGCGCCATGGAATATACGACCGTTATTGCGGCATGTGCGAGCGATCCCGCGCCTCTTCAGTATATCGGCGCTTACGCAGGGTGTGCCATGGGCGAATATTTCCGTGACAACGGGAAGCATGCTCTGATAATCTACGACGATCTTTCCAAACAGGCGGTAGCGTATCGCCAGATATCGTTGCTACTCCGCCGTCCTCCCGGCCGTGAGGCTTATCCCGGTGACATCTTTTATAACCACTCCCGGCTCCTTGAGAGGGCCGCAAAGCTCAACGATGAATTAGGGGCGGGGTCACTGACAGCGCTTCCTATTATCGAGACCCAGGCCGGGGACGTTTCCGCGTTTATTCCTACCAATGTTATCTCGATTACGGACGGGCAGATCTATCTGGAGCCGGCTCTCTTTTTCTCCGGTGTTCGCCCATCGATCAACGTTGGTCTTTCCGTATCCCGAGTCGGCGGCGCGGCACAGGTAAAGGCGATGAAACAGGTTGCGGGTAGCTTGAGACTTGACATGGCCCAGTTCCGTGAGTTGGAGGCATTTGCCGCGTTTGGCAGTGACCTTGATAAGGCCACACAGCAACAGCTCACCCGAGGGCAGCGTCTGGTGGAGATATTAAAGCAACCTCAGTATCAGCCGCTTACAATGGAAAAGCAGGTATCGATACTCTATGCGGGAACGCGTGGTTTCCTTGATGAGTTGCCGCTTGATGCCGTAGCAAAATACGAAGAAGGGCTTTACTCCTTTATCGAACAGAAATACCCCCAGATATTCAAAGAACTGGATGAAAAGAAGGCCATTGATGACTCACTCGACAAGACGATGACAAAGGCATTCGGGGAATACACCCAGGAGTTCAAGGCTACTCTCCAATAACCAGTGAGCTATATGAATAACACGTAAGGATGCACCTATGGCAACGTTAAAGGATATACAGCTTAAAATAGTAGCTGTTAAGAAGACAAAGCA
>JAFDAE010000381.1 GCA_019314005.1 Deltaproteobacteria bacterium
AAACCCCAAGCCGGTCCATTTCGCTGAGGCTGTTTGGACGGGCAAATTATGGATATATTCAAGCAGGTTTTCTCAGGAAATCAAGACCCTTTTGGAAAATTACATCAGAATGGGTTAATCTACCCTTGTGGATAGGCGCAAAAAGCGCAATTTCTGCAATTTTCTTGTGGCCACAGATTGCCTCAAGGGGCATTGGTTGGCTTGGTATGTCTTTGCCCGTCTTTTGTAAGTACTGCATGTGCAGGATGTTACGGTGGTTTTTTTCTTTACAAAACCGGATTCTTGGTGTATAATAGGGCTGTAGAAATTGTATTAAAATTAAGACCAAAAAATTGAATTGGCATAGACGGGTAGCTCCCGTCGAGATGCTGTGAACATCGTCGCCTTTCACAGGGGCACGTTGGAGCGTTTTGCTCCGCGTGCCCCTTTTTTTGGTCTTTGGGTTATGAGGATTTTTATTATGGTCGCAATTGCAGATGAAAAACAAGGTGATGAGAAGCTGAAGCTGATTCGGCAGATATCCGGGTTGGCGGATGGGATTACGCAGAAGTATGTGGAATCACTTTCAGAAACGATAAACGACCCTGAGGCTAGCGTTGAAGAAAAGGCAAAAGCCTTCGGAGAGATGGATAAGGTGCTGCGGGTCGCAAAGCAGTATTCCGACCGAGTGCTGTTGGCCGAAGGCAAGGCGACGGAAAATCTGGGCGTGGGCGGTATGCCGTTTAATGTCATTATTACGAAAACGTATGAACAGAAGCCGGACGATGTAAGTCAGCAGTCAGAAGTAACCACGGATGAAACGGACGAGCAAGAATGACGGATAGTGTCAGGAAATTAGATTTTAGATCGAAGCTTACACATAAGCAGACGTTAGCCTGGGATGCGCTTGCGCGGAGTGATGTGAAGGAAGTTCTTTACGGCGGCGCTAAGGGTGGCGGTAAAAGTGTGTTTGGGTGTCTTTGGTGTTTTGAGAAGGCCCTTGATATTATCAAACTCTGTGAGATAGGTCCGCGGAAACATCCCATCCCTGTGGGGTTCATGGGGCGGAAGCGCGGTGTTGATTTTACCAATACCACGCTGGAAACGTGGAAGCGGTTTATTCCGGAGGATATGTACGAAATCAAGGGCAAGCCCGCTGAGATTATAGTCTGCGGCCGCGTGAAGATTCTTACCGGTGGGCTGGATAACTCTGACCTTATCAATAAGTTCAACTCGGCTGAGTATGCGTTCTTCTTTCTCGATCAGGCGGAAGAGATTGACGCCGAGCAGATTGGTGAACTGCGGGCGACTTTCCGTCTGATTATCAATGGGGTCAAGGTCCCCGGCAAGGGGCTTTTCACAGCGAATCCGGCACCGTCGTTCCTGAAAGATGAGTTTATCCTGAACCCTACGCCGGATCGCCTCTTTATACAGGCGCTGCCGACGGATAATCATCATCTGGGGCCTGAGTATATCGAGGTGCTGAAGGATTCGTTCCGCAACCGACCGGAGTTGTTGAAGGCGTATCTGGAGGGGTCGTGGGACTGCCTTGGTGGGTTCAACCAGGCGATCAGGGATGAGTGGGTTGTAATCGCCGGTAAATTAACGCTGTATCCCCCTGCCGTCAAGAAACTGATTACGTGCGATCCGGCGAGCTATGGCGATGACGAAACGGTGATTTACTACATGGCCAACACTGAGATTAAGGAGGCTGTCATCTATGGCAAAAAGAGTCTTATGCATACGGCTAATGTATTACATACTCTTTCGCATAAGTATGATGGCTGTCTGATCGTGATCGATGTGTGCGGGTGTGGTCGACCGGCTGATTGAGATGGGCGATGACGTCTTAGGTATCGACAATGCGGGGAAATCGTCTGATCCGGAGAAGTACTATAACCTGCGGTCGGAGATATGGTGCGGGGCAGGTGATATGTTTGCCGACGGCGATGTTCAACTGAAGAACCTTGAGCCATCGCTTCGCGGACAATTGAGTACCCCGACCTATGACTTCCGCAACGGCAGAATTCTTATCGAACCGAAGGCAAGTATCAAAAAACGATTAGGCAGGAGTCCGGACCGAGCGGATGCGTATGTCAACGGCCTGTATGCATTGCAGTTTGTGGAAGGGTGCCTACAGGCACGTGAGTATGGCAGGGATGCGTATGATGATGAGGACAGTGTTTACGCTGGTAAGTTTAGCGCTATGGGAATGTAGTGGTTATTTGCGTTGAATGGAGAAGAGGTTGAGAAAGCGAAGAGTGAAGATTTGCGAATGTTTGTCGAGTAATTGCTGGTCGACAAGGGAACCGTTAGGTTGGCTGTCAAGAGCGATACTGATATGCATAGCTTCGCAAAACTTGAATGTATAAATGTTATCTTGTGCGGAACATTCATTGAAGGTGTAAGTGCCTATGTGTGATTGGTCGACGACATCGACGGATTTAACTCCAGAGAGAGTGAGGGTGGTCTCTGCCAAGGGATATGATATTTTTTCGAACAGAAGAAAGACTGGCCGATGCTGAATCAGAGATGGAGCTTCGAGGAATTCTCTTTCGAAGATCATGGTGCATGTGTACTGGTTCAGCGTGAATCGGACAAATCCACTTCGTTGCTAAGAGACTTTTCTTGCCTTCGGCAAGTAGGTTTTTTTAGGCATTTCGGGAGTGATGGATGAGTCTTTGGAA
>JAFDAE010000382.1 GCA_019314005.1 Deltaproteobacteria bacterium
CAACGAAAACTGGAACCACCATATGAAGGGTCAAGAACTTTCCTTGACCAAGGTACTGTCCAAGCAAGAACATGGCTGAACAACACAACCAGATCGTCCAATAGGTGACGGGTGCAATACAAAAAAGTTATACAAATTAAGCTGCCAACGGTAAATCTGCCATTGTGTTGTTATCAAACATATTTCTCACTACCCCCAATCCTTTTCGACAAGCGTTTTTCAGCTTACCGGTCAGTACTAATGAACGTAGAAAGATTATATTCTCTGCATGTTCCCGCTTCCAAAACAATCCTGTTCCCTTGATACGGAGATTGATAACTCGGTGAATTGCGCTTTCGACAGTACCGCTACCGGTGGGCAGACCGTTATCGCGGAATGTTTTATATTGAAATTTGGAGTGATCCCCAAAATAATCGTTTAATTTTTTCAAGGCCGCCTTGGGGGCCTTTCTTTTCCCTGATAGTGATTCCTTAACAAGAATGGCAATTCCATCAATATTGCCATTCCAAAGCAGTTCCCGCAACTGTGTGGAAAGCTTTCTGCTTTCCTTGTCTGACAATTTCAGGGCATCAGAGACTATCTTTTTCACAATGCTGATATTCTGTTTTGCGTGTGTATAGTCCAAAATCCGCTGCGCCTTACTCAGACCAAGTTCACTGATGAGATTATCAATTCTTGGCCAAATGCCATTTCCGCCATCGGCACTAAAAATAATTTCTGATGCCTCATCAAGGTTTATCCATAAAAGGTATTCCTTCAGCAGCTCAAAAAAGTCATCCAGGCTGCCGCATGATCCATCAAGAATTGGGCTGACTGATTTGATTTTCTTGCCATCATCATCAAATTGACTGATTGTAAGCAATCTTGGCTCAAACCAATCAGTGTAATAACCTTGTCTCTTCTGATCTTTTTTGCGTTTGCCTCGTTTTTTGCGTCGTTCGCGGATACGTCCCCCATCAACACAGATCAAAATTTTAATGCCAGGTTCCTGCCAAACGACATCACCATTGCATTCGACCCTGACATTTTTGGCCAATCCGGCAAATCGCATGGTGATATTTTGAAGAAGGTGCTCATTCATAGTTATTCCAAAATTACGCAAAGCATTGGCGGCGACTTCGAAAGAGGGACAGAGAACAGCCATGGACACGCAAATCTCAATCAATGCCGGGCTTATTCGTTTTATGATCCCAAGTAACTCCAAACCGAGATGTCGCAAAACACCTTTGCGTCGATTCGGTAATCTGCCGCGTTTTCTCTTTGGTTTCGCCCGCACGAAAACAGGAGACTGAACTTTCCATTGTCGTCCAGACTTCAATCGAATAGTTATTTCTCGATATTCGAGAAAAGAACAGGCACATTGCGCACTCCATTGTTTCAATATCTTCAGGAAGGCTTCGTTGGAAAGAAGCACGTTGAGTTCGGCAATAATTTCACACTCCGCCTTTTCCTGATATTCATTATACACCTCTTGCTCGTACTGTGCAAAATCCTCTGTACCCAGAACTGAAGTTATCACGCTATCTACGGTCACGACCTGATCCTCCCGAAGTTGTGACCTGCACTGAACTGTTCTCGTTTACGCAAGCAGCAACTTACGGAAATCACGTCGTAAGGGGTAAACCAAAATGTCTTTGATCGGAACCTTCAGTTTCCTGTTACGATCCTGGCGACTTCGCCCTTTTGTCCTGCCAATCTTTCGCCAGTTCGCGGCCTTGTAACAGGTCCCGATATAGCGCGTTGTATCAACGAATGTTTCTACCAGGGCTATCTCAGTCCCATAGCGCTGCTTCCAATCGAAAGGCAGACGGCGCAGACAAGCTCCGAGAGCATGACTGGCAAGATGTGGAACCTTAACCCAGTCCAAAATCAAAAAGCGTGTGTTGTTGCAAATCAAACCAAGATTTCGCTCGCGAACATCCGCCCGCCAGCCTATCCACAGGTCTCGGACCTCAATTTTCCAGGCTGCGGCTCCAAAAAGCAGACAACCAAGAAAACGTTCATTTCGCCCAAGGATCAGATATTTCATGTTCTGTCCAACTGGCCGTCCATAGCTGAGATAGTGATGTTCCTTAACAAGATAGTTGAAGGCTTTCTCGTATTCAGCACGATTCCTAACATTTACAACCTTAACAGGCTTGATCTCAGACAACAAGCACGATATCGGACTTTGGTCAACCTTCACTGAGTCAATTGTTGGAAGCCGACCAGGACCGGGACTTTGGCGTGGGGGAAGCTTTATCAGGGTGCAAAGCTCTAGCTTACGGAGTAGCTCACGGCAGGCCATGTCTTTAATCTGACCGTCGGGACGTTGCCAATTCCAACGCATGCACAGTTCGCGGGACAAACGAGATCGGTTCCATAACGGATGTCTATAAAGAAGCATCCGTATTTCATCTACCTCCGCTTCTGTTACAAAGCGCCCCTGTATTTTTAACGGCCAGTCCATGGCCTTGCATATTATACATGTAGCTAAGTTGAGTCCAGAAGTTTTTTAATCTTGATGCATTTTTTATGGTCTAACTTTTTTGTATTGCACCCCTTGGATCTTGGTTTGAATCAGCATATTACTTCTCCGATATTTTTCTGTATGGTCCCACAAACATGGTCTTATTGTCAAGACATGAAATGGGTCTATTATATGGGGGCAGTTTTGCCGTTCTT
>JAFDAE010000383.1 GCA_019314005.1 Deltaproteobacteria bacterium
GCGCCTTTTGGAGAAGGTAAAGAAAAAAAAGGGATATAAAACCGACTTAGACCTTACGGCCGATGATCGCAAGGCCTTATGCAACCAGTATAAAAAGACTATTAAGAAGGTATTGGGAAAAGATTTTCCGGATGACCCCATGAAGCAACTGTGGGGAAGCATTGACGCGGTCTTCCTGTCCTGGAATGGAAAACGCGCTATTGCCTATCGCCGCATAGAAGGTCTCCCTGATAACTGGGGAACCGCGGTCAACGTTCAGGTCATGGTCTTCGGAAATATGGGAGATGACTGTGCCACGGGCGTTGCCTTTACCCGGAATCCCGCCACCGGAGAGAACGCCTTTTTCGGTGAATGGCTGATCAATGCCCAGGGAGAAGACGTCGTGGCCGGCATCCGGACTCCATTCGCATTGAATAAGGTCTCAATAATGGATACCAACAAACATCTTCCCACCCTGGAAAAGGACATGCCAAAGCTCTACAAGGAGCTTTTCGCGATCAGAAACAGATTGGAACGGCACTACACGGATATGCAGGACATTGAATTCACCATCCAGGAGGGGGTCCTGTACATGCTGCAGACCCGCACAGGAAAACGAAATGGGCCTGCCGCTATAAAGATGGCGGTTGATATGGCCAATTCACGACTGATTTCCAGGGAGACCGCATTGCAGCGGGTAAGACCCGACCAGATCGATGAACTCCTGCACCCCATGGTCGATCCAAAAGCGGAAAAGACCACAGCCAAACTGGGAAAAGGACTTCCCGCAGGCCCTGGCGGGGGGGTTGGCAAGATCGTCCTGACCGCGGACAGGGCCGAAGAACTTGGCGCCAAGGGAGAAAAGGTTATCCTTGTGCGTGAGGAGACCTCCCCGGAGGACGTGCATGGGATGAAACCTTCCCAGGCCATTCTTACCTCCAAAGGCGGGATGACCAGCCATGCAGCGCTTGTTGCGCGCGGCTGGGGGAAATGCTGCATCGTGGGATGCAGCGACCTTTCCATTAATCTCAAGGCAAAGACCTTAAAATTCGGAGACAAAGTCCTCAAAGAGGGCGACTGGATTACCATGAACGGCACGAAAGGCCTCATTTATAAAGGTCAGCTCAATCTGGTCACAGTCGACCCAACAAAGAACAAAGAGTACAAGACATTAATGTCATGGGCTGACAAGGTTCGCAAACTCAAGGTCCGTACCAACGCCGACACCCCCAAGGATTCTGCTGTTGCTATAGCATTTGGCGCTGAAGGGATTGGGCTTACCCGAACCGAGCACATGTTTTTCGGGGACCGTATATGGGCGATGCGCGAGATGATCATGGCCGACACTCTTAAAGGGAGAGAAAAGGCCCTGGCCAAACTGTTGCCGATGCAGCGCAAGGACTTTTACGGGATTTTCAAAGAGATGAAAGGACGTCCTGTTACTATCCGGCTGCTCGATCCTCCGCTGCATGAATTTGTGCCCCATGAGAAAGCCGCACAGCAGGAGATGGCGACTCGTCTCAAGACAACAGTGAAACACGTAGCAGAAAAGGTTGAAACATTGTCTGAGTTTAATCCGATGCTTGGTCACCGTGGGTGCCGCCTGGGAACCACCTATCCTGAAATTACGGCCATGCAGGCACGGGCGATATTTGAAGCTGCCGCGCAGTGCAAGAAGGAAAAGATCAATGTAATGCCTGAGCTAATGGTTCCGCTGATAGGGACGGTAGGTGAATTTACCAATCAGAAGGCAATTATCGTTAGAGTCGCGCAAGAGGTCATGAAAGAGAAAAAGATAAAGTTCAAATATATGGTAGGGACCATGATTGAGATCCCGAGAGCAGTGTTGGTGGCAGACAGGATAGCCGAACACGCGGAATTCTTTTCATTCGGCACCAACGACCTTACCCAGATGGCCTTTGGATATTCACGCGACGATGCAGGGACCTTCCTTCCGGAATATGTTGAGCGCGGCATACTTGCAGACGATCCATTCCAGACCATTGACCAAACCGGTGTTGGCGAGTTGATGAAGATCGGGGTGGAGCGTGGTCGTTCCACACGAAAGACCCTGAAGATAGGGATATGCGGCGAACACGGCGGGGAAGCGGTGTCTGTGGCCTTCTGCCACAAAATAGGCCTCGATTATGTAAGCTGTTCACCCTATCGGGTTCCGATCGCACGGCTTGCGGCAGCCCAGGTTGTGTTGGAGGAAAAAGACAAAAAGAAGAAAAAGAAATAAGTAATTAAGCTGATAGCACAAATGAAAAAGGGAGACCTCGGCAAGAGAGTCTCCCTTTTTCATTATCCTTCCTCCTAACCCATTCCTCTCTACCAAAATGCTCAAAGTATTTTACAAAAGACTTTTTACGAAACCATCAAGTTCTGTAACAGCACATTTTGCTATTATATTAGATAATATTTTAGTATAATAAAAATATATCTTATCATGATGTCCTGTTAATTCGCGTTACACTCTTCGTCTTCTTTAAATAAACGCTTTTCAACGACCTCGGCACCTCACATTTTGGCAACGCTGGCTGTTGTAGTATCAATTTGGAAGTAATAGAGGAATATTTGGATGTCTGGCTTGATTCGTATCTTTCGAACCGTACTTAACACCCTCACCCATGGTCCCCTTTACAGCATAGCCCAACACAGAATTAGCTCAGTGGACTTTTTGGACTAAGCCCAGAAATCCCATAACAGAGTTTGTGGCAAGGAATTATCCGCCTGATTTTGTAAGAAGGCATATTTTGAGAGCTATGCTCGCCCAAGATCATTCCGTTGGTATTGAATTGCATTACGATATCTCAAACGCTTTCTACAAGTTGTTTCTTGATAAGGAGTTCATGTCTTACAGTTGTGCTTATTTTCTTTCAGAGAGGGAGACGCTGGAGGATGCCCAAAAAAACAAGGCCCAGCTTATCTTGGCCCTGTTAAACCCCAAGGCCGGTGAGAAGATTCTTGACTTAGGGTGCGGATGGGGTGGAATGTTAAAGTGTATCTAT
>JAFDAE010000384.1 GCA_019314005.1 Deltaproteobacteria bacterium
CCGAGCCTTCAGTAACAATGTTGCAAACAGCGCGCGCAAATGTAGTCATAACTGTGGAACATAACAACAATTGACAAAACGTACCGCGGAAACATCGCCACGTATTTTATGCAAGAGTTGTGCGCGCTGGAAGTATTATTTATGAGGGTCTAATATTATGTTTAGTGAAATAAATTGAAATATGAAATAAAGTATGACCCCAGCTACTCAATGCTGGTTGTAGATCTAGATAATGGAGAAAGAATCACGGGGGAAGCAGGCGCGCTAACCTACATGACCCCAAACATTAACGTAAAAACCCGCACAAGGAAAAGAAGCATAATTGGAACGCTGAAAACAAGCCTCCTAGGCGGTCAAAGCCTCTTTGTAACAGATTTTACAGCCACTGGAGGCGCAGGTCAAATTGCTCTCGGAGCTGCTCCTATTGGAGATATCATAAAGCTGGATGTAAGCTCAAATCAAGGTTGGATCATCGAAAGGTCCTCTTACCTGGCATCATCGAATCACGTTGACTTAGATATTAGGTGGGAAGGGTTTAGCCGAGGTCTTTTCGGGCAGGGTTTGTTTATGATTAAAACAAGTGGATCAGGAGAGTTGTTTATCAACACGTTTGGGGCGATCGACGAACATAGACTTGAGCCCGGGGAGCAGCTGGTGGTTGATAACTTTCATCTTGTTGCTTTCAGTGATACTTGTGAATATGAGGTCAGGAAGTTTGGTGACTGGAAGGAGACGATTTTGAGTGGGGAAGGTCTGGTTACTTATATTGAGGGTCCTGGAACAGTTTATATTCAAACAAAAAACCTTCGGGAATTTGTTGACTGGCTGTGGGTCTTACTTGGACCGAGGGTCTCTATGCGCAGGGGAATGCGCATAAAATAAGCCCTCGCGTCACAACCATTTTTTTTCACCGCGAGCGGGTAATTCAGGGTAGACTCTGAAGAAACAATATTCCACGTCGGATAACCCAGAAAAACACTCCAGATCCAGAAAGGATCCCGGAAAAACCCAATCGCCTGAGCAAAACACCACCAAAAAAACCCGCCAAACAATAAAAGACCCCGAAAACAACCCTAAACAACAAACAAGAATAAAAGGGGAGGTCAAGCAATCAGCCTCCCTCCAACATGTTTTTAAGACTCAACCCCACCAGCATCACGATAACGATGAACGCCAGCAACTTCCGCGTCAAGAAGAACATGTCATACGCCCGCAAAGAGTACATGGGCGGCATCCCAGGTAGCAAGATCGTCAAATTCACCATGGGCAATCCCAACAGAGAGTTCACCCATACCGTCGAGCTCCGCAACCTCAAGGCGGGTCAGGTCCGCCACAACGCCCTAGAGTCCTCCCGCATCGCAGCCAACAGAACCCTCGAACCTCTGGGACGAGAGAACTTCTTCCTCAAAATAGTGCCATTCCCCCACCAAGTCCTCAGAGAACACAAACGAATCAACGTTGCCCAGGCAGACCGATTCCAGGAAGGCATGAAAAAGGCCTACGGTAAGCCCGTCGGGACCGCCGCCCGCCTCAAGAAAAACAAACCCATCCTCGTCGCAAGGGTGGACGAGGAGAACCTCGATAGCGCTAAAGTAGCCCTCAAACGGGCCAAGGACAAATTACCCGTCCCCTGCAGAGTCGTCGTCATAAAGAACGACTAGAATTCTGGGTTACAAAGCCCAACTCAACCCCTCGGACTCCACTGATAAGAATAAAAACAGGTAACCCCCCAGCCCTCACAGTGACCCCCATGTATGACCTCGACCAAGATCGAGTGGCCCGGGAGATCAAGGAACGCAACGCCACAAGAGTCCTCCTCCAGCTCCCCGACGGCCTCCGCCCCACCGCATTCGCCTTAGTCCAGACCCTCACCGAGCAGACCGGCGCAGAGGTCATCATCAGCGGCGACTCCTGCTACGGCGCATGCGACCTTGCCCTTCCCCAGGCCCAGAGCATCGATGCAGACCTTATAGTCCACTACGGCCACAGTCCCATGATCGAAACCGAGACCCCCGTCCTCTATGTCGAGGCCGCCTACGACTTCGACGCCCCTACCCTCGTTGAAAAAGCCCTCCCCCTCATCAGGGACTGGGACGGAGTCGGCCTCACCACTACCATACAGCACATACATCTCCTCAAGCAGATCGCCGACACCCTTCAAGCCCACGGCATACGCAGCGCCACAGGAGCAGGCACCACTACCCATCCCGGTCAGATTCTAGGCTGCGACTACACCGCCGCCCGCGCCATCGCCGAGGACGTTGAGGGATATCTCCACATAGGCGCAGGCAGATTCCACCCCCTCGGCCTAGCTATAACCATCGGGAAACCCATCGCAACCGCCAACCCCTACACCATGGAGGCAGAACTCCTACCCGAACGTGAGGTCACCCGTCTCGCCATGAAACGCATGGCTGCCATCAACGCCGCTAAGGACGCCCAGACTTGGGGCATCCTAGTCAGTACCAAGCCGGGCCAACGCCACATCCTCAAAGCCCGACGCCTCAGACAGGTCCTCACGGAACACGGTAGACACGCCACCATCATCCTCCTTGATAAGATTACCACCCAAACCCTCGCCAACTTCACCGAGCCTCAGGCCTACGTCGACACAGCATGCCCTCGTATCGCCATCGACAACCCCCCC
>JAFDAE010000385.1 GCA_019314005.1 Deltaproteobacteria bacterium
CTTGATTCTATTCCCATTCTTGCATGAATTGTTTCATAATTTTTCATCCATTCCAATACAACATCTCTTACTTCTTTTTTATCCAAGTGAGGAAATTCTCTTTCAACATATGGGCCGGCTCCGAACATATTGGTTATTCCACTTTCTTGTAAGTCAAATAAGTATTGAAATATATCATCTTTTTCATCTTCACTGATTGCTTCTTTTGCGATTGCTTCTACTGATTTCCATTCACTTGCTTTTGATTCTTTAATCCACGGAAAAGTTCTACCACAATCACAATTATCACCACCATAACAAAGATTATCACCAGTATTAGCACCTGAATGTGCTGATACATCATGACCACAATTAGGGCAGTTTCCAGTTTGTGGTACTGCACCTTTTGGTCTACTGTAATATCCTGTATAAGTTTGTTCACCATCTCTTGCCAATCTTTCTCTTGAAATTGGGTTTGGCATTTTACCAAGTTTACCTAAATGTGTTTCAACAGTATCGTTTGCAATTTTAAATGTATCTTCATAAATTTTAATTGGATCTTCTCCTTTTTTATTTAATTGGAATTTACCCATGTAAATAATAATAAAGTTACGTATTTAAATATAATTAAAAAAAGGCGTAAGTCATATTATAGAACGTAATGGCTATTCGCCTGTTACGAGTCTAAGCCCGAATACATGAAATCATTCTATTGACTTACGCATCTAATTTTTGCCGATCTTTTGAATCTGCATACTAAGTATTACATACTTGTATTATAAAAACTTTATTTTTTTAAGAATTTTAATATAAAATGTAATTATTACAATAAATATTATTAAATATTATAAATTATAATCTATAAACAATTATATTGACTATTTTGTAAAATTAAATTGTGAGATACAGATGTAAATGTGGTTGGTCAGCTAAACAAGTTATGATAGATGATGAAATTTTAGATGAAATAGTAAATCATAGCAAAACATGTTAATTGTTTTTACCCCAACCTCTATATGCTTCATCTGTCTCACATTTTAGACATGAATTAAAGAAACTTGGTTTACCACATTTATTACATTGATTTACCTCTCTAAGATAATCTCTACCATTAAATGACTTTTTAAGTCCTTTAATAAAATTATTGATTATACCCATATAAGAATAGTAGAATAAGACTTAGATAAGTCTTATCTTACCATTCAAATGGATTTCCAGTAATCTTTTTGATTACTTTGTCTACTTCTTCTTTACTTCCAACGATTGTAATCACTGGAATTGTGGTATGTGAGTAACTGGTTGTATCAATTCTATGTGAACCAACTGTAACATCTACATCACTTTCTATTACAATCTTCATGATTGCTTTTGTAGGTGGACAAATACTTTTTGTTCCTTTCATCATGGCTTGTCTTGCATCTTCATTTTTTGGTGTTATGATACTGACTTGACATTTTTCAACTCCCCATCTTGAACTTCCTCTAGATACTTTTGCTCCAATAATTGATTGGTGTCTTGGAACTGTTTTGATCCAATCATCATGGGCTTTTTTATGATCTACACTTGATCTTACAATTGATGGTTCACTTATTGCTTTAGTGATTTCCATATTCCATACATATTTTATGGTTTCAGCAAATTCTTTGATTTGAATCCATTTTATTGAAGGACTTCCATATTCAATTTTTGCTCTACCAATTTGTGTTCCGTCATAACGTCTGTTATTATCCCATCTATCCCACATGATTTTGAACTTTCCATCATTTTGCCATTGGGTTGATTCGACAACATGGATTTTTCCTATGCTAACTGTTCCGTCAACCATATCGATACGAGTTCCCTCTCTTGTGATTTTGACAGAATTTGGAACTATACTACTGATCTTCCATTCTGCTTGTCTTGTTATTTGTTCTGCTGTTGACATTTTTGACACACTACTTTCATCAACTTGAGTGCTAGATTCTGTTGATTGATTCATGTGTTATGTAGATTATACCTCTATTTAATAGTATGTCAAGATTCATAACATACTTCCAAATGAAAAAAGTAGACTTCCAAAAAAAGAAGGTATGGATAGTATCTTTACTATGGATACTGTTCTATGCGACTGGACAAGCTGACCAAAAACAATCTTGACAACTATCACAACCACCCATTTTAATTAGATTCCCAGAATCACATTCTGGACATTTTTCAAAATTTCCTGCCATTCATATCATTGTATATTTTGTGTATATTAGTATGATTTATATTGAAGTATTACTTAGAGTATATGTTCTTATAAGAATAAACACTGACTTTCGAGTGGAGAACAACAGGTGTTATATCACACACACGGTAGTCAATCCGTTGAAACTCCGTAGCCAATCGGAGGACTAACTGCTCCATCGAAAACAGTGAATTTAATTATCTCCAACCCCCACCTGTTCCAACCCAATTATATCCTTGTCGAACTTCAAGTGCTTTGGTTGAATAAATCATTGCCATGAGAGAATCTTTTGGATGGTTGAATTGTTTTCTTGCCCTTTGTCTGCCATCTGGTTTATCTTCATCAATCTTATCAGTTAGATCTTTTCTTGTTAAGTTTGTAAGATCTGCATAAATAAAATCAATCCTTTGCTTACTGTATGGTTCTGCTGGAAACATTAATTTATGTTTTCTTTTA
>JAFDAE010000386.1 GCA_019314005.1 Deltaproteobacteria bacterium
AGGTTCTGTCTTTCAGCTGGAAGAGACTTTCCCGGAATAGTATTCGGAAATGTTCAAGCGAAACATCTGAGAAAGTTCATCGTATTTGATTTCCTGCCGGAAAAGCCAAAACAAGCCAAGAAAAGAACCATGCAAATGACTATTGACTTTACCAGCCAGGATAAATATCAAATCAGGAGCCAAATCTTTCCAGCTTGAACAACTTTAAAAATAAGCGCAGGTGAACGTGGCGCAGGTAAAAATAAAAAAAGGAGGTAAATACTATGGAAAAAGAAAAACAGGTAGCTACGCAGAGAAGTGCACAAGAGGTGCAACTTCAAAATGGAGATAAGGAGGTAAGTAACGTGGAAAATCTGAAAATAAAACATTACTGGTACAATGCTTTTATTATCCAAAATGACAAGGTTAAGATTGCCATTGACCCGGGACAGAACCTATATTTGTTCAGCCTCGGCAGCCTCATCCCAAAGTCGGAATGGAGCGATATAACCCATATTCTGGTCACGCACGGTGACCCTGACCACCACTACCAGACCGACAGAGTGGCCGAAGCCTCCGGAGCACCGGTCATCTGTGGGAAAGACTTAGTCAAAAGAGTGGGCTCTGAAATGCTCCTTCTGTCTCCGCGCGATAAAAGAAGCAGGGTGTTGTATGACACCCCTCTTGAAAAGGTATATCCGCTGGATGTTGGCGAGGCAGTTGATTTAAAGGAATTTCAAGTTAAAGGACTAAAAGCGGTACATGGTCCTATAAAACATAAACTCTTTGGACTAATAAAACTTGAAATAAAGACCGGTCCCGGTGAAAGAATTGGTCTCGGTGGAACAGGATTTGAAATCAAGATTGATAACAAAGTTATTGTTAATTTGGGGGATTCGCTGCTGCAAAAAGAGTGGGAAGGCTTAAAACCAGACATATTGATGATTCCTATTGGTGGACAGGTGGTTAAGAATACTATGGGTGTGGAGGAAGCTCTAGAGGCGGTGAAGTTAATTTCACCGAAAAAGGTTATACCAACTCATTATAATTGTGGGGCCTTGTTGTGGAGGAATCTAAATTCGGCAAATCCGGATGCTTTTAAGAATGGAGTAGAGAAAATGGGCATAGAGTGTATCATCATGAAAGATGGAGATGAGATACTCGTATAAATACAATAACAGAGAAATCTAAAATGAAAAAGGTGTTAGTTGCCGGCGCTACCGGATATCTTGGCGGGTTTGTAGCGAAGGAGTTTAAGCGGCGGGGCCACTTTGTTCGAGCCCTCGCCAGAACTCCGCGCAAGCTCGACTACATGAAGGATCAACTGGACGAAATCGTGGAAGGTGAGGTCACGGTGCCTGAGTCGATAAAGAACGTCTGTGACGGGATCGATGTTGTCTTCTCCTCGGTAGGCATGACAAGGCAAAAAGGCAACCTGACGTTTAAGGACGTAGACTATCAGGGTAATAAGAACCTGCTCGAAGTCGCTCAAAAGGCAGGCGTGAAAAAATTCATCTATGTATCAGTCTTCAATGGTCCGAACCTGCCGCATCTGGCCATCGTCAAGGCTCATGAAGACTTTGTCGACGAGTTGAAGGCCTCCGGCATAAACTATGCCATCATTCGCCCCACCGGCTATTTCTCAGACATGGGTCAGTTCTTCGATATGGCCAAGAAGGGGCGCGTCTACCTGTTCGGGCCGGGCAATAACAGGATCAACCCAATCCATGGTGCCGACCTGGCTGCCTGCTGCGTTGATGCCCTGGAGGGAGAAAAGCAGGAAATGGATGTCGGCGGTCCTGATGTTCTGACATATCGCGAGATCGCCAAGCTTGCCTTAGAGGTACAGGGGAAGCGCGTCAAGATCACCTCTGTCCCTGGTTGGTTGATAAGGTTCATCATCGCTGTTACCAAGATATTTAACAAACGCCAGGGGGAGCTGTTGGCCTTCCTCACCACGGCGATGACCAGCGAGGTCGTCGCTCCGGCCACCGGCACCCACACGCTCAAGGAACACTACAGCACTCTCCAAGGAAATGCTGATCGTGAAGACTCTACGCAATGATAATGTTCTTCTATTGCCCGATGGCAGGCAGCTCGGTTATGCTGAGTACGGTGACCCCGAGGGCAAACCGGTCTTCCTCTTTCACGGCAATCCCAATTCCAGACTTTTGTATGGACTCATGCCTGACTGCCCCTTCCGGTCTGGTCTGCATCTAATCGCATCGGACCGACCAGGCTATGGCCTTTCGGATTTCTATCCGCCTGGTCGCGGTGTCGCGGACGGGGCTGCTGGAATGGAGATTTGTGCTCGTTCAGCAAAATAAAAAACATATGTTATTGAATTCTTAAAATGGCACGAATAGATGGCTAAAACGAAATAATATTAATGTCAAATATGAATGAGTTAGGCGACGTCCCGCCTGGGAATAGAGGAGAAAAATGACTGAGAAAAATATAATCATCATCGGAGCCGGCCTAGCCGGTTTGTCCACAGGGTGCTACGGACAATTGAATGGATATCAATGCAACATCTTCGAACACCATTGTGTACCCGGTGGTGTGGCAGCTGCCTGGAAACGCAAGGACTACATCATTGATGGTGGTATCCACTTTATCATGGGACACAAACCCGGGAAGGCGCTCTATGAGTTGTATCGTGAG
>JAFDAE010000387.1 GCA_019314005.1 Deltaproteobacteria bacterium
TTGAGGGCGGCCTTGAGACCAACCGAGCCATGTCCCTCCAATCTGGTTTCCTCCAGCCCGATCTTGGCCGTCCCCCCCATACCTACGACTTTCAATTTCGCCCCCTTGACTTTTTCCCCCAATTCTTTCTCACCATCCACGCCCGTTTGCAGCTTACCGCCGGAAAAGAGACTCTGTTCGGCGCCGACATCGACCTTTCCTGAAAGCTCAAAGGCGGTCAGGTTCATCTGTCCGTAGGTGGTGTTCGTGTCCTGGGTCATAATCACATACGAATTCGAAGGGGAATTCCGACTGAATTTCATACTGTCGACAAGTTTGCGATGCCGGGCATGTATGCCAAGTTTGCGATGCCGGGCATGTATGCCGGAACCGACGTTCCGGCCAATCAGACTGGAATCCCTGGAAAAAAGGTTAGGACGGGCATTATGGCCCAAAGACATGCCCTCTGCGAGGGACGCAACCTGAAAACGAAAGCGGGTGAACTTGAGGGATGTTGCGATGCCTGGGCCTTTCAATTCTACTCCCACCTCAGCTCCAGCTCCGACAATACCACCCGCACCGGCCTTTACAGAGGCCTCCGCCACGGCGCTGACCCCAGCCTCGGCCTCCGGCTTCATGCCCCAAAGGGACACAAAATTATAGGGTCCAAGAACATTCTGGCTCTTAAAGTCGGTGAGTGCGCGAATGTGATGCTGGCTCATCTGCTTTACAGCATCGTCATTAGTGGATTCCTGTAGACCCTCAAGTGCGTTGACCAGCTTGCTTGTAGAAATGTTTCCGCCAGTGATGAGAATCTTAAAAAGATTCTTTTTCTGCTTACGCCCATGGTCGTTGAGGAATTTTTTCACGTCTTCCTTTATATAGGCTTTCTTGCTGCCGTGTTCAAGTACCGACATAAGATTCTTTTCGATCACATCTGTCGTGAAACCAGCCCCCCCCTTCTTTATATAAGTCGGAACAGTATCGCTAAGGTAGAGCCGCTCGCCTGATATCCCAGCCTTTGCCTGGACGCTGGCCTTTGCCTCGACATTGATGCTGAAGGAGGCCAACTCAGCGTAGGTGCCGGATTCCACCTCAATCGGTTTTTCCTTATCACCGCCATATTCACCGCCTCCTGTACCAAAGGAGGGTAATCCGGGGACTCCAGCCTTGACTCCCACCTCGGCTGAAAAAGCAATCCCGCTTTCCCATTTGTAGCCGGTCATGGCAAGAAACACGACCTGGCCGCACGTTGTGGTCTGGAGCCTGCGGCTACCGACTGTCAGCGATTGAGGTCCCACAAAGGCTGCAATGAGATTGTTTCGGGTATTTTTTACGGAAAATGATCCCCCAACTTCGGCGAATACCGGAGTTTCAGGTACAGGGGCACCGGCACAGGCCGCAGCCAAAGCTACAGCGTCGATCTTAAGTTCAATAGACTTGGTGCTCCCCTTTGCATACATATACGATTGGAAATCACCCTTGTGATCGATGCCGACCGACATGAAATATTCGCATACGTCCCTATTCGTCAGAGTTGTGCTCAGGTTGATACCACCTCTTTTATTTGTCTTGGATTTTTTTAACACCTTTTTGCCGCTTACCTCGCTGGCCTTGGATTTGAGGTGCTTTCCAATGTTACGATTCTTACGCCCGAATAGAGCCATTTGTTAATCTCCTTTATAAAGAAAAATTTGATTAGATTCAGATGAAAAAGGGTCTTAAATTTTAAGATTTGAAGAGATCCATGCCGCTCAACATCAGACTCGATGAAGCTATAGACTTTCAGATAATTAATTTCACAAGGCCAGAAGGAGGAAGGCGTATTAGTTATACGTAGACAACTAATAACGCAGTGAAATTATTTATCTGACAGTCTATATCATCCCTCATTTGTCCCATGTACTGGCCTCAGCTTAGTCGGCCACCTATTGTTTGCCAAAGGTATGGACCCGTACATTTCGTAAAAAGAAGTCACTAAGTCGTATTCCAGTCTGTGTGCGAATTGAGACCCCCTTCCTGTGTACCAGGCGACAGATGCGCCAAAAGATGCACCATATTGATACCGCGGCCACCATCTTTGTTCCCCACGGTCATTTTTAGCTAAAAGTATATATTTTCGATGCTCGGCAAGTTTTTTTCTCAGATCTCTTGATTGCCCGATATAATAAATAGGAGAATTACCCCATGGGTAGGAAAACATGGTGCCCTTGTTAGCACCAAGCACGTATGCTCCTGCGATTTCCGGGGCCCATAAAATATTTTCGTCTTCAATTTCAATAAGCTCTTCTATTCCGTCCGGCCAGCGACGTTCAATAAAAAATCGCAAATGGAAATCTCTCATTTTACTCCTTTCAGCATTTACTCAGCGCTGAACCTGGAAGCAATGATCCAAAGCCACTGATAACTGAACACTGACAACTGCCCACTTAAATACTTACCACTCATCATCTTCATGAGGCTCTCCCTCTTCATTGGATTCCTCCGGGGAAGATTCCTCATCTTCGGACATGTCTTCATGTTCATCCGGCTCCGGCTCCGCATAATCTCCGGCCTCACCTGAAGCGCCAAAATTAACGCCCTCGGAATCAAAGTTGACAAAGCTCTCAAGGTCAACCTTATAAAGTTCCTGCATGGCCTGCCACTCCGCACCGTTTTTATGTTCTTCAAAGGCTACAAGCTCATTAATATTTGCGGCAAGTTGCAGAGAGAACCTGGTAAACAGCTTTGGGAAATAGACCTTCGGGTCAAAATCGGCGATTATGCTGTTGATGTCATCGGCGATGAGGGCCGCGCCGGGATATTTTTCTGCGGAAATCAGGCGGTCAAAGGCATCAAGCTTTCTTATGAGAAGCTTCAGAGGGTAGGAGCCTTCAACGCCGATCTCATCTTCATCCAACCGAGGAATAGATAA
>JAFDAE010000388.1 GCA_019314005.1 Deltaproteobacteria bacterium
ACAAGCAGCAACAGCAGCGGATCTAGGAAGCTCCATAGAAAGCCGAGAACCTTGTTCCTGTTCTCGGCTTTCATATCATACTTAACTAGATAGAAAAGGAGCTCCCGCCTCTGCCAAATTTTAATTAACTGCTCAATCATAAGTACTAATACCCAGACTTTCATATAGAGCTAGAAGCTTCTTTGACTCATTCTCCCAATTGAATATCTTCGCCGCTTCCAGCGCGTTCCTTCTCATCTTGTTATATCTTCTTTTATCGGAGAGGATATAATTTATAGCGGCTGCTATATCCTTGGGGTCTTCAGGGTCGAAGGTCTCTCCTAGTTGATAGCCTTTAACTATGTTCTTCAACACAGGGAAATCGCTGCTTACTACTGGCAATCCAGCATGTATGTATTCAAACAGTTTATTCGAACATGCGTAGAAACTATTGAGGCATGTATTTTGATAGATAACAACGCCTATGCTGGCTGAGGCGATATGATCTACGAGATCTTCAGGCGGAACCGGCTCCGCGAACAAGACCTTTTCTTCCAAACCTTCCTCTCTCACCCTTTCCCTGAGCTCATGTTCTAACCCTCCCCAACCCATAAGCACTATTATACCTCGATCCAGATGTGGAGCTGATAAGATCAGGTTTTCCAGACCTCTACCACGTTGGAGTCCTCCTGTATAGACAATTACAGGAACGGTGTCCGCTATTCCCAGTCTTTCTCTTAAAGAGTAGCTGCATGGATGTTCTCTAGATAGCGGTGGGCAGTTCATTATTTCTGCTGGGGGTGAGATCCCATATTTTTCGCATAGATACTTAGCGCGAAATTCACCGGGTACAATGACTGCATCAGCACGATGTATTAGGCATCTCTCCAGCAACTTGGATAGTAAGCTTTCAACACGGCCAAGATATGCTAACTCAGTAAACAACTCGTGAGCGTCATATACGAGCTTGCCAGCGGTACGTCTCTTTGAGAACCAACCTGTAAGTAGCGTACTCAGATCGTGGCTGTGGTACACATCTGCTGGTTCGTTATTTATAGCTCGCCATTGCTGGTATGAGAGGCCAAGAAAATGTAGCGGCCTGAGAACAGGCGAAAATGGCCTGACAAGCATCGATTTCAGAAACTCTCTTACACGGGCAGTGGTTGATTGCGAGGCTAATTCAGAGAGCAAGCCGACTTGGCTGGAGCGAGATTGTGCAGTGACCAAACCACGAAAATTTCGTATGCAAATATCGAGAGGGTAAACACGGATTATCCTGAAGCCATCTTTTTGCTCAAAATGTTGGGTGTCCTTATCGAGCTTGGCAATTATTCTCACATCATATCCGGCGTCGGCTAGAGTCTTAGCCTCCTTGAGCACGCGGGCATCATGAAGGCAGTTGTTAAGGACGAACATGCAGATTTTCATAATAGCCTGGCCTCATGTTCGATAGTTGTGACTCCAATCACAGATAACCAAGGCATTTTGTGTCCTTGAAATCATGTTTCAATGATTCATAGTTCGATATAAACTCAGAGCGCTTCGTTATCCACTCCTTTTCCACTATGGCGCAGATTCCCGTGCAACCCCGTCGAGATTGATTGTTATGGACGGCCCCCCATCTTGGTCAAAGCTAATACTCGTATACGGATATTGGCACTCAACAGTCATATCAGGTATGTCATGATCTAGTCCTGTTACCGAGATCTGGGTCACGAAGACTGTGCCGTTTCCATGATTCTCGAATTCCAGTTGGTGAACTGGTACGATTGTATTCGCTGCTGGCGATACGACGCCTCTCACAGGCTCCTCTTGTCCTTCATAGTGGCGCACACTGGTTGTATTGCACAGTTGCCGAATCTCAACGTGTACTCCCTTGTCTCCAACAAGAAATGATGCCCCATCTCTATCGAATGTCAGGTCATGAGCCGACGGCGCCAGGTTGAATATCTGCTGTACGGAGTGTTCCGTAGTTGAGATTAGCTCGTCGATTAGCAGAATTGTGCTTGGCCTGATCAATACTATGCCACGTCTTAAAGTCACACCATCGTACATATTGTGAGACCCTTGGACAAAGTCGAATGCTTCATTGAGACTGTAGTCTGTTATTCTTGCCTTTCCGACGTTGTCCCAGATAACTGGGTAGCCGCTTCCATCTATCGTCAGGGTGTTATGTGCCTGAGTCGAAGTCACATACTGTCTGTACTTCGAATCGCCATAGGCGTAGACGCCTGGTCCTACAAAGATATCCTCCCCCAGAGAATAGAGGACGAAGCCAAGATCATCAGCATGTTTGTGAACGGTGCTATGAAATGCTGATTGGAACATCAGATAGGTGGTCTCGGGAAACTCGGTTCCGGATTTCCATTCATCGCGGAGTATTGCTATCCCTGCGTCTGGGTACACAACGCTATCATCTGGCGGTCTTACGCCCTCCAGCCCGTTGCTCAGTGAGTAACTGACCCAGGGATGGTCATAGTCTCTGCTAAATAGCGAGCTACTGGTATCTCCCACTTGCGGAAGGCGACGGTTTGGCATGATCATATAAGCCACATATTGTTTCATTTCTTCAATGGTCTTATCCTGTGGTTCGAACAGGGAGATGCCTTTGGTCTCCAGGTAATTCTCAGCTGTCAAGGCGCGATTTAGAAA
>JAFDAE010000389.1 GCA_019314005.1 Deltaproteobacteria bacterium
CAAAGAAGATGTGCTGATAGCCGCAGATGCCGGGATTTGCCTGGAAATCACCGCACGGAAAGGGCACAGTCTGACCAACGGCCATGTGGCACGTTTAGCCAAAGAAGCAGGCGCCAAGCTCATTTTAAGTTCTGACGCTCACGCTCCGGAAGATTTGATAACAGACGAATGGGGCAAACAGGTGGTCCTGGGGGCCGGTTTAACCGGTGATGATTTTAAAGAGATGCAGGCCACCGCTGAAGCGTTGGCATTGCGAATTTAGGAATTAAGGGATTGGGGAATTGACATATTAAAATCCCTAAATCCCTAAATTCCTCAATCCCTCAATTTGTTTTACAATACCGTTCCTTTTCGCTGTAAATGCAGCCGCAGTATTGCTGGCGGTACATGTTGAGCTGCTTTGAGGTCTCTATCCCTTCCTTCCAGCCTTCCCTGAAATCTCTGTATAAAAAAGGGACACCGTATTCCTTTCCCAGACTTTCTCCTATCGATCGTATCAGGTCATGTTTTTGGAACTTGCTCGTACTTCAACCGGGAATAATAACAATAACGGCACCGATCGTTTTCACGAAAAGCCACATTCTGAAGAAAAGTCTCCAGATCATATTCATCCTGGTATATCATCTTCAGCTCAACCTGATCCGCATAGGTTTTTAAGGTATCCAACCTGCGGAGATACTCCTGATAGGGGTGGATGTTGTGGTTGTAAAAGAAACCAACCACATCAAACGACTCGGAACGAAGCGTCTTCAAGGAATAGATAGTGCACGGGGCACAACATATGTGGAGTAGGACTTTCATCGATTGCACTGTCGCGCCCCAAAGATCGCCGTACCGATCCTAACCATAGTGGCTCCCTCCTCCACGGCTGTCTCAAAATCGCCGGTCATCCCCATGGAAAGCTCTTCCATCCGAACAGCAGGTATTCCTTCCTCCTGTATCCTTATTTGAAGGTTTTTCAATTCCCTGAAATAAGGACGGACCTTTTCCGGCTCGTTGAAGTAAGGGGGCATGGTCATCAGGCCACGGACAGAAAGATTTTCAAGGGGCGCGATCTTTCGGACCAAAGAAATGACTTCATCTGTGCCGGCGCCGTATTTAGTAGCTTCTTCAGCTATATTGACCTGGACCAGGATCGGTAGAACCCTGTTCTCCTTTTTAGCGCGTTTGTCTAATTCTCGGGCCAAATTGATACTGTCTACGGAGTGGATCATATCAAACAGCCGCACCGCGTACTTTGCCTTGTTCGTCTGCAAATGGCCGATAAAGTGCCAGGAGATATTATTGTGCCCGATCGATTCAATCTTGGACCGCGCTTCCTGGATGTAATTTTCGCCGAACAGAGAATGCCCTGCTGCAACGGCTTCCCGAATGAGGTCTACGGGAACGGTCTTGCTTACAGCTATCAGACGGATCGTTTTTGGATCACGCTTTGCCCGGAGAGCGGCAGCCTCTATTCTTTGCTTAACCTTTTCCAGATTATTTAGAATGTTGTTAGACATTATAGTATCTTTTTAAACGCCTCAATCACCTCGCAAAGGGGAAGCCCTACAACGTTGGTAAATGACCCTGAAATACGCTTGACCAAAAAGGTGCCGGTCCCTTGTATTGCGTACCCCCCTGCCTTGTCAAAAGGCTCACCTGTTTCAACATACCACTCGATTTCGCGCTCTGCGAGGTCTTTAAATTCAACCTCAGTCTCTATTGTTTCAGAAAAAGACCGGTTGTGTGCGCGGTTCATCAAGCAGTATCCGGTCAAGACCTTATGCGTGGCGCCACTTAATTGCCGCAGCATTCTTAGGGCCTCATCAGAGTTTGTCGGCTTGCCAAGGATATTGCCGTTGATGAAAACAATTGTATCAGCGCCGAGTATCCAACTCTTTGGATAGCGTTGCGCAACATCGGCGGCCTTTGCCTCTGAGAGTTTTTGAACATATCCTGCCGGGGATTCCGTGGAAACAGTTGCCTCATCAATTTCGCTTGGGATTACGGAAAATGTCAGGCCCACCGTATTCAACAAATCCCGTCTGCGGGGTGATGCCGACGCAAGGATCAAGTCAGGTAATTGAAATGGAGGCGTAATCATAATAGAACGATAACAGAATCAATGCGGTTTGACAACGGCCTTGGATGGGCTGCTTTTTCATTTTGTTTTTGACATTTTTTGCGGTAGCATGATATTTTTAATAATTATGGCAATCTTGGCCGTGAAGGCTGATTTGAAAAGAGAGACATTTGAAGATACTTTTTTTGGCATCTGAAGTAGACCCTCTTGCAAAGACAGGAGGGTTGGCTGATGTGGCGGGGTCTTTACCGATAGCCCTTCATGAACTCGGCTGTGATATCAGGATAGCAACTCCTTTTTATCGGCACATCAAAGAGGGGAATTTTGACATCGAGCTTTTTATGAAGGGGATTACCGTACAGGTAGGAAGATTGCGCCTTACTGACGATGTATATTGTACATATCTGAATAAAAAAGTTCCGGTCTATCTTTTCAACAAAGAAGAATTTTATGATCGTAACCAGCTTTATGGAACACACAACGGCGATTACTTTGATAATGTGGAACGGTTTGTCTATTTCCAGAAAGGAGCTCTGGAACTTTGTCTCAAATCCGGGTTTATTCCTGATATTATTCACTGCAATGATTGGCATACTGCATTAACGCCTGTCTATCTTAAATCTCTTTATAAAACAGAACCATTACTTACAAAGACTGCTTCTATCCTGACTATACACAACCTGGCATATCAGGGGATTTACCCTCCTGAGGAGTTTCCAGTAACCGGGCTTCCGAATGAGTTGTACACGCCGGGGGGGCTCGAATTCTGGGGCAATCTCAACTTTTTGAAAGGCGGGATTATCTTTGCCGATGCGATTACTACGGTAAGCAAACGCTACAGTCATGAGATTCAAGGCCCTGAATTCGGTTTCGGTCTTGAAGATATTCTCCGAAGCCGTCGCGATGATCTT
>JAFDAE010000390.1 GCA_019314005.1 Deltaproteobacteria bacterium
AGCAAGTTCCAAAAACATGACCTGATACGATCGATAGGAGAAAGTCTGGGAAAGGAATACGGTGTCCCTTTTTTATACAGAGATTTCAGGGAAGGCTGGAAGGAAGGGATAGAGGTCTCAAAGCAGCTCAACATGTACCGCCAGCAATACTGCGGCTGCATTTACAGCGAAAAGGAACGGTATTGGAAATAGATCAGGGATCGGGTGTCGGGTTTCGGGTGTCGGGTGTCGGGTTTCGGGTTTCGGGTTTCATCTTAAATTCGCAATACTAACGCCTCGGCGTTCTTCTGCATCTCTTTAAAATCATCACCGGTTAAACCGGCCCCCAGGACCACCTGTTTGCCCCATTCGTCCGTCATCAAATCTTCCGGAGCGTGAGCGTCGGAACTTAAAACAAGTTTAGCGCCTGCTTCTTTGGCTAAACGTGCCACATGGCCGTTGGTCAGACTGTGCCCTTTCCGTGCGGTGATTTCCAGGCAAATCCCGGCATCTGCGGCTATCAGCACATCTTCTTTGCTGCTTTGTTGGTTCCCGGCGCCACTGGTTCGGCAATGGTTTCACCGTGGACAATTACTACCTGAGCGCCCAATTCACGCGCCTCTTTCGCAAGCGCGGATATCTGGGACGGGGGGATATGGGTCAATTCAGCACAGGGGATTGTTTTGATCTTGTTGACCTGATTTAATGTTTCCGATACCTTTACAAGTCTCGGTATCACAAAATCGATATTTGACGCGTCAACATGGTCCGCAATCCCTATGATGGTATAACCACAAATCTCTGCCCTACGCGCTAATTCAGTGGGAATTAAGACCCCGTCGCTAAAAACTGTATGTGTGTGCAGATCAATCATAATATTTTCGTAACTGCTCAGGGTTCAAAGTTCAGGGGTTCACGGTTCAAGGTTAACAAGGTTAAACTGATGAAAGAGAGGCTATACGAATGCGGAATTCGTCGGGTTCTTGCAACGGAGTTTAGAGGAAACTCTATGCTGCCTTGTAAATGTGAAAAGAGCAAAGCGAGCAATCTTGAACCCCTGAACCTTTAACCTTGAACCTGAGCGATTACCACATTTTTTTGTATAAGTAAAACCAAATTTCTGGTAGAATAAAAAATAATACATTCATTACCACACAAAAAGACCTTTGCGGAGGGAGGAACAAACTATGGTAGAAATCAAAAAAATACTTTTCCCTGTAGATTTTTCTGAAAGTACACAAAAAGTTTTTCCTTATGTTATGACCGTTGTCGAAAAATACAAGGGCAAACTTATCCTTATGTATGTGGCCCAAGACCTTGCGGCATCGGGCATGTATTCTTTTGTTCCGCACCCTTCGGCTGAAAGTTTTACCAATGAGGTCGTATCCGGAGCAAAAAAAGCCATGGACGAAATGTGTGAGAACCAGGCGGATGCATTGAAAGCCTGTCCTGATTATGAGAAAAAGATCGTTACGGGAGACCCGGCCGTTGAGATCATTAAAACGATCGAGTCGGAAAATATTGATATGGTCATCATGGGAACCCATGGCCGTAAAGGGCTGGAACATACCATTTTTGGCAGCGTAGCTGAAAATGTTGTTAGAAAATCGCCCGTGCCTGTAATGACAGTCAATCCCTATAAGGTAAAAAGGTAACTACGCAGGTTCAAAGGTTCAGGGTTCAGGGTTCACGGTTAGAGAGCGATGGGAATTGAACGTTTTGAAGATATTGAACCTTGAATGTTTGAACCTTTGAACCGTGAACCTTTGAACCTGACAACCTGAGTAGTTACGTAAAAAATCAGCTAAACTCTGGTTACCGGTAACCAGAGCAACCAGCAACCAGTAACCAGCAACGAGCAACATGGCCACACCTAAAGGGTATGTAGAATTAGCCCGTGAATTTTTAGATAACGGAAGTCATCAGGACACATTCAGGCTTGTCTCTGATACTACTGATTATTTCAAAGTCGAAAATAACGATATTGTGGTATTGGAGGATATCCACTATCTGATCAGGGGCTACGAACGTGAAGGAAGAGCCGGTCTTGAAGATCCAAAATACTGGGTAAAAAAAGCTATCGAGCTTGATACCGGAAGGCGGGTTATTATGAAACTCACCTTTTATGAAAATTTTGTATCCAAGATCGGGAATCAGGAGATTATCTTCTTTCGCAGCCCTCAAAAAGAGGCGCGGGTTTTAAGACAGACAAGAGACAACCCCCACTTTATGCATGGAATCTCAGTGCGGGACAGCGAGGGCAACCTCCTGCGCATTGTGGACAGGATACCCGGGCCGGCATTAGGCGGTTATCTTGACAAATTCTCCGCAAACCACAAGACTTACCTTGAAGAAAACTTTCCAGACATACTTAAAAAACTCATAGAGGCATATCGCGCCATGGGCTATCTTCACTCGTTACGGGAGGTTCACGGCGATATACGCAGCGACCATATCTTGGTAGACTCTACGGACGGACTGTTTAAGTGGATCGATTTTGATTACAACTATAAATACGGAGAGAGCATCTACGGAATCGACTTGTTCGAAATGGGCTGCTTATTAACAACAGTAGCTGCGAGAGGATTTAGCAACCTTTACGATCTCGTGCAGCTTTATCCTGACATTCTTGACCGCCTGGTAGCAGAGGATATGAATATTCTATATAAAAACCGCATAGCAAACCTTAAAAAAGTCTATCCTTATATACCCGATAGACTGAACCTTATATTGCTTCGGTTTTCTGCCGGTGCGGAAGTATTTTACGACACCACTGAAGAACTCGTTTCCGACATGGAAGAGGCGCTGGAGGAACTATCATGAAAAAGGAAATATCTACAGACCGCAAGATACTGATCAGCATAGACGAATCCGCAACAAGCCAGCGTGCCATACGATATGTGGGGCGATTCGTCGGCAACGCCCCTGGCTTTGATATAACTATCCTCCATATTATCGAGGACCAGCCCGAGGATCATTTCCCGAACGAAGAGGCACGCA
>JAFDAE010000391.1 GCA_019314005.1 Deltaproteobacteria bacterium
AAAACTAAGGAATACCAACACGTGTAGGCAATGATCAAAAGTGGGCCAAAAACAATGATGGTGGTCCCGTAGAGAATAGCGCAATGTGTAATCCTTTGTCTTGAGAATAGACGAAGGCAATGAATTCTGGCAGATGACGTAAAACGGAGATGATTATTTTTTACTCCGATAGGACCTCCCTTCGCATTTAATAAAACTCCCCTTAAAACTTAACCGATCAAGAATGGCCGTGGCGACAGCGGCCTCAAAGACTTTGCCCCATTGAGAAGGGATAAGATTTGTGGTGACAATAGTGGGTAATAACTCGCTGCGCTTAGAGATGATCTGAAAGAGGTCGTTGGCCTGGTCCTGATCGGGGAAGACATATCCCAGTTCATCGAGGCATAATATTTTAACAGTTGCGTAATAGTTGAGAAGGTCGTATTTGTTGCGGGACTTTTTGAGCTTTTCGACCAGGTCAAAGCATGTGATACGAGTGGTAGGGATGCCCTTTTGGGTGATCATTTGATAACAGAGGGCATCCGCCAGATGGGATTGTCCGACGCCGGCTGGACCAATAAAGACAATATTTTCTGCATGGGTTGACCATTCGGATGACTGGAAGAACGGCATAATCTTCTGACGGGGGATTTTTGGATTAAATTTCCAGTCAAAATCATCGATACGTTTAATGCGTTTGATACCGGAACGCTGCATGAGATAACGGATGCGTTTAACCTCACGGGCCTGGAGTTCTTCGTAAAGAACCGGTTCAAGAAATTGCTTTTGACTGGGGGAAAGGTCTTTGTAATCGGATACAAATTTCAGATGTTTCCATAGTTCAGGCAAGGCCATCATAATCGTCTAAACTCCTTTGTTCATAATCAAGGTTTAGCAGGTCGCTTTTTTGAGGCCAGAGCGAATCGCCCTGACGGGATTGCGGTAAATGCAGAAGGCTTTTAAGGGCCTTGAGTTTAAAACACTTCATGGCGTTGAGTTCTCTGATCGCGGAGAGCAACATTGGCCGGGAATGCGACTTTAACAGCCGGAATAAGCAATAAGCGGCTTGCTGGCGTTGAGTGTCATCTTCCTGATGATCCAGGAAACATTGGAATGCGGGAGCCATTGCGCGAATTAATTGAAAGACCCGTTGCATTTTGAATTGAGGAGACGTTTTCTTCAGAAGTTGTTCAGTATGTAGGGGATTTTCAATAGTCTTTCTTCTTTCAAAGCAACGTTGGTGTGCCGCGACCTTTTTGTTTCCCACCCAGATTTCAATCTTTCTGGGAAAAGCGACAATCTCGCCGGTTTTATTTCCCCAGGCGCTTGGAACAGAATATTTATTGGTTTCAAAATCAACTAAAGCTGTCTTTGAGATAATTACACCCGGGATGGTTCGTGTCGGAGAATATGAGTTTATTGGAAGACGGATAAGCCGTTCAGAGGACAACATTTCCTTAGGAGGTTTATCTGTTGAGCGATGGACACGTTGATTGCGTTTATCCAGCCATGCGTGAAAATCGTGGTTTAAATCATCAATGTCGCGGAAGTCACCGGCATATAAAAAGGTCCGTATGTCTCGAATAGGACGTTCAACGCGGCCCTTTTGATTGCCCTGGCCCGGTTGACACAGATAAATCGAAAACCCGTAATGCCGGGCAAAATCTAAAAACTGGGGATTATACTCAATGGCAGGATGACGTCTAAGGACAACGCTCTTGAGATTGTCATACCGGTGGCTATGGGCCAGGCCCCCGAGGTGTTCAAAACACTTCAAATGCCCATCCAGAAAAAATTCAAACGTGGTCCTCGGATAAAAATGCCCCCAAGCATACCGGGAATAAGACAGCACATAAAGGAACCCGGCGACCTTGCCGATAATCTCATGATTAAAGAAAAACCAATCAACCTGTGCTTCCTGCCCAGGCAGGAATGTTAAGGGGTGGTAAACCGGCTTACGCTTTTTTCGATACTTTTGGGTGAACTCGACAACGGTCGGGTAACTGCCGCGGTACCCATAGGATTGTAACCATTCATAGATTTGCAGTGCCTTCAAGTACGGCCGCTCTTTATACCATTCCGTGATCAGCTGTCTGAATGGCTCTAAAACCCCGGGCTTTGGCAATTGCTTAATGGATGATCCTGCCCTGTTCAGCAGACGGGCGACTTTTTTCCGGTCAAAGCCTATTTCCTTGCTAATTTGACGTAAAGAGAGTTTTTTCACTTCCCGCAAATACAAAATTTTTTTGACCACAGCCTCGTCATTACTCATAATAAAAACCCTTTCTTGAACTGTTCAAGCCGCTGTCTCCGGATCATTATGGCTGAAGTATACCTGCTTATTGAGGTTATAACCATCTCGTCTTGTATATCAACACCGCCTAAACACTCATTAACATACACGGGGACAATAACTTGCCCTCTTATCGCGTCTTGTATATCAACATCCAGAAATTTGAGCCTATCCGCATCATTAGCAGTAGGTTGCATCATTAACGTGTCTTGTATATCAACGCGATGATTTGCCCGGTCATTGGCATCAGACTTCACCTTATGGCGCAACTTCTGCCTTTGACGGTTATTCTCAACATAATCAGGGTGATCTTTGCGGTAATTCTTGAGGTATCCGGGATGGTTTTTAAG
>JAFDAE010000392.1 GCA_019314005.1 Deltaproteobacteria bacterium
CCCTAGGATAAGGGAGTTTTCCCATTCAACTACACAGTCCTCTCCAGTTGTGGTGAGGGGGTCAAAATCTATTGCGGCGATCAACCATGAGTTGCCAAAGGTTGTGCCTGCTAAACATATAACCAACAAGTCCGCATTTCTGTCGGCTGTTGGATTTGTAAATACCGTACTGTTCGCTTGGAGTGCAGTTCCGATAATAGCTTTGCCGTCCAAAGTGGATTCGGCAATAATAGAGGATTCGGGAAGCTGTGACAGACTCTCATCCGTAGCTAGATTGTAGCTATATTCGGCTGAGTCACACAGATAAACCAGAAGGTTGTCTGTTACTAGGTCGATCTGACCTCTCATTAATTTGTCTGTTCCTGTCACATACTTTCCCGACATACTATTCCCCTACGATGAATTCATCTGCTTTGGCCTTGATAGACTTTGCAGTAGCTTCACCAATTTTAGGTAATTTAACTAGTTCCGATTTTGTTGCTTTTTGAATCTTTTCAATCGTGTCAAGCTCGGCGTTTAAAAGAACTGCTTCAATATCTTCAGCTAATTCCAATATTTTAAGGCCATCTACTTCGATAAGTTCCGCGTCTACTTCTAATACATCACGTAGTTCGACTAGTCCAGAAGAAACGAGGGCAGTGGCTAGACCACCCTCGACTGAAAAAGTTTCACCAGCAACATAGATTTTGTTTCTGTGCATAATTGTCTTACACACTTTAACTTCAACTAATTTGCCTTCCATGATTACTACCCTTCTGTTTTAAGAACGCCAACTGAGTTAGGCTCTTTCATTTCGATTAATGGGCCAGACTCAAGAGTAGTTCGTGCTAACTTACCATCTTCAGTGATGCCATTCATTGAGAATCGTTTACCTTTAAAACTTGGAGCCTTAAAGTTAGCGATCATACCGTAATGCATTTTCCAAGCAGCGGCAGATGTATCGCGCATGATTAACATGTTCGCTGTCATTACTGGTTGGATTGTATCACTGTTATCTGTGTATTTACCGCGATAGATGTAGAATTTACAATCAAAGCCGGCGTGTTTAATACGACCGATAAACGTGGCTTTCATTTCACGCATATCTTCATTAACCACAGAGCCTACATCGTAGTTCTTTGTGTCTAACAATTTGATGATGTCTTCATCACCCAAGAATGCAGCACCCGCTAATTGATCCATGTACACTTCGTTGAAGCTATAGCCGTGAGTTTCACCCTGAGCGGCCAATGCTGCGATTTGTGCAAACTTATCAACACTGTCCGACCATTTTGAGCCACCAGCATTAGTTACTGTTAATGCAGCGTCACGTTGGAAATCAACTAAGTATTCTACGCCTTTACCGCTTACAGTCACTTTACCCGTTTCCAAAGCTTCTTTTACTTGAAGTTCTTCAGCCATGTCAAAGCGTTTGTTTAAGTTGGCAATACCTTTAGTCATTTTAGTAACCATACGAGAAGCTACAGATACACCAGCACCTACTACTTCACCAGGTAAACGATCAAGGAAATCTTCTGGAGACCAAGATTTTTGTTCGTACAAGTAAGGTAGACAATGTCTAGTAGTTTCGTAACCTTGTTCGCCAACTTCATTTGGTCCGCCTAAGCGAGACACGTATACAGCGGCGTGGTTGCTATCTTCTTCTGTGTCAAATTCTACTACTGTAGAGTCAGAATATACTTCACCGTTTACTACCATTTTACGGAAGAAAAGGTCATTTTGTTTAGTTGTTTGAACTACTGATTGTAGTTCTACTGGAGAATACTCCGTGAATTCGTCAATTGCTGCCATTATAAGCTCCTTAAGCTGCTGATACTTCGATTGGGTAAAGGTTACGTGCTTCCATTAGTTCGATAACGTCTGCAACTACTGTGCCCGCTGCGAATGTAAGTCCTGTTGAGTAAGCGCGACCAGTTTTAGCAATCTTCACTGAAGCTGCTGCACTTGTTGCATCTACTGTAGCTTTTGTGATAGCGACTGGGATTTGACTTCCGTCAACCGCGTCTTTGTCACAAGGAGTCAAAAGACCACTAGCTGTGATTTTACCAACTACAGTACCAGCGACTACTACGCCCGTACCAGTAATGATTGTGCCAGTTCCGTCTTCGATTGGGAACCCAAATACCCACAATTTACTGGGAGTATATGTTGTTACGGTCGAGTCAAATGGTGTGTATTCAGCCATTAATTCTCCTCCTGTTTGTATTCGGTTAATGCTGCGTCAAGGTTTGCTTTACGCTCCTCGGCTTTAATTTCTGCTTCAGTCTTAGCTACGGCTACAGAAGAACCTTCTGGATTAGGTAAATGCTCACCTAATGCTACTGCGTCCTGTGCTACAGTTGTGATACCGTCGGCATTACCGATTCCGGCTACAACACCTAATAGTACTGCGGATACGGATTCTTTAGTCGCGCCTGCTGTATATTTGTGTGAGTCAATACAAGCTTTTACTGCCTCTTTAGTGTCTGATCCTGCCGTAGCAAAAAGATCACCAAGAGATTCAATAGCTTGAATGTTTTGCATAGCAACTGCTACCGCATCGACCGCTGGAGCTGCTGGTGCGCCTGCCACTGGAGTTTCGATTAGTTCGTCTTCCATCGTGTTTCCTTTCATGTTGAA
>JAFDAE010000075.1 GCA_019314005.1 Deltaproteobacteria bacterium
TCATCTGTCATCAAAAACCTACCACACGCTTCACACAAGCACAACACGGTTTTTTTGTTGAAAAAAGGATGGGTATGATGGTACTAATAAAATATGGATATTTCAGAAACTATACAAAAAACGTATCGGATTGATCGACGTCAAATATACTTTCTCAGGTTTATTCTGGAAGGCTATGACAGCATGGCTATTGTGAGAACGCTTGATCCCGAGCAAGGGATAATAGTTATTCACATCGCGCCCGGTTGTGAAGATGATGTGAAAATGATATTGGAAGATTTAGGTAATGAAATTATGATAAAAGAGGAATAGTCATGAAAAAAATTGCATATCTTATCTTCACCGTTGTCTTTTCTCTGTTTTTGATGGGAATGGGAATCACGGATGGTTCTGCGCCCGTAACAGTGCCTGAAACTGAAACAAACTATGCCGTCGCCATGGTTGATCGGTCTGATGTTACCATGGGTCTTGAAAAATTCAGTTGTGACGGAGAACTTTTTATGTCAGGCAAGAGAGGGAATGCTCACGTATCTATTCCATTTGATAAGATCGCGTCTGTGCATTTTTTACTAAAAAGTGAAGAACTAACAGCAAACGTAAAGCTAAAAAACGACACGTCCGTGATGTTAACCGTTGAAAAAGACCAACCATGCTATGGGACACTTTCGTATGGTTCCATTAAGATTGAAATGGTTGATATAAAATCGATTACGTTTAGATAAAGCAGGGGTCAGAGGATAGAAGGCAGGTGTCAGGGATTAGGTTTCAGGTTTCAGGGATTAGAAGACAGAGGGCGGAGGACAGAGGACAGAGCTGAAGGCTGAAAGCTCAAAGCTCAAAAACCCGACACCTAACACCTGACACCCGAAACCTGCCCCCTGACACCTGATCTTTGGCCTCTGACTTCTGTCTTTTACTGAAAGAAAATCATGAAACAGAATTTCGTTTATATAAAAACCATCGGCTGCCAGATGAATCACTATGATTCGGAACGGATGGCGCAGATGCTGGCGCCTCTGAATTATATACCTACAGAGGATATAGAGAAGGCTGATCTGATACTCCTGAACACGTGCGCTATTCGGGCAAAAGCTGAGCAGAAGGTCTTTAGTTTTTTGGGCCGCTTACGCCGGATGAAGCAAGAAAACCCGAATCTAATCATAGGGGTAGCAGGATGCGTGGCACAACAAGAAGGCAAGCGTATACTCAAAAGGATGCCACATGTTGATATGGTATTTGGCACCCATGCCCTTTTCCGGCTCCCGGGACTAATTTCAAAAGTTAAGGGCCAAAGAGAGCGCGTCTGCGATACAACATTTTCCGACACCCTGGCCGAACCCGATCTTACAGGCGTAGGCACTCGGCGAACCACCGCGTTTGTCACCATCATGAGGGGGTGCGATAATTTCTGCACGTATTGCGTGGTGCCTTATGTAAGGGGGAGGGAAATGAGTCGTCCCCACAACACAATCATCCGGGAGATACGATCTCTGGTACGAAACGGGGTACGTGAAGTAACCTTATTGGGACAAAATGTAAACAGTTATGGGCAGAAGGAGGGCGTCTCCTGTAATTTTCCGGAACTTCTTAGAAAAGTAAATAACATTGATGGACTGAAACGAATACGGTTCACCACGTCTCATCCAAAGGATCTGTCTGACGATCTCATAGAGGCTATAGCGTCACTTCCGAACATGTGCCCTCATATCCATCTTCCGGTACAGTCGGGTTCTGATAGGATTTTAAAACGCATGAACCGGGTATACACAGTAAAAAATTATATGGAAAAAGTCTCAAAACTGAAAATAACCGTTCCTCACATAGCGATTACATCCGACATCATAGTAGGATTCCCCGGAGAAACAGAGGAAGACTTTGAAGCGACCCTTGCCCTTGTACAAGAGATGGATTATGAGAATATTTTTTCTTTCAAGTATTCAGATCGTCCCAATGCGCCCTCGGCCAAGTTCCGAAAGAAAGTTCCGGAGGAGATAAAACAAAGACGTCTTGAACACCTCCAAAGACTTCAGGAGAGCATAACACACAAGAAAAACAAGGCATTGGTAGGCGCCACGCAGGAGGTTTTGGTAGAAGGTTTTAGCAAGAACACAAATAGCCGGTTGACAGGAAGAACTTTGTGCAATAAAATTGTAAATATCGATGCCATGAACTCCCTGGTCGGACAAGTGGTATCGGTAAAAGTGGAAAAGGCCTACAAACACTGTCTGATGGGGAGCGTCAGCAAGATTGATCAGGTTAAAACAATACAATAAGAAATTAAACCATTAAAGAGGCCAAAGGAAACAAGGGGAACTCCAATGATACATGAAATGAAGGTTTCAGGTCTAACGATCGATCCCGTATCGAATGCCCCGATTATGATTCTAAAATCCTCGGATGGTAAACTTAGCCTTCCGATATGGATTGGTTTGTTGGAAGCAACCGCTATTGCCACAGAACTCGAAAGTGTACGGTTTTCCCGGCCCATGACCCACGATCTATTCAAAACGGTCATGGAGAATCTGGATGTCACAATGTCCAAAATCGAAGTATGCGATCTTAAGGACAACACATTCTATGCCACGATATATTTCCAGGGAAATAATAAAGAATTTGCTGTTGACGCGCGACCGAGCGATGCCATTGCCCTGGCTCTGAGAATGGGATCTCCAATTTATGTGCACGATCAAGTAATTCAAAATTCAAAAAGCCTAACAAAAAGTCCTAAAGAATTGGTTAAAACTGAAGAGGGGAAAAAATGGACGGAAGTTCTGGAAAACCTCGCTTCAAACGACTTTGGCAAGTACAAAATGTAATCTCGACACCCGTCTGATTATCATATTTGACTGCGCTGAAAGCGCATTCCTCAATCCCGCCTTGGCGGGACTCACTTTAGGCACTTCAAACTTTAGGCACTCTTGTGATCCTCCTTCCGAGAATCCGAGCAATGACCTCACCATACAATCTGCCGATGAATAAGCGAAAATTCATAATCTCGCTTTTGGCGCTCGGCATCTCCTCTATATCTACTCAGCTTGTCATAATCCGTGAAATGATGTCCACCTTTGGAGGGAACGAAATTGTCATGGGGGTAACCTTGGGGCTGTGGCTTCTCTTGACCGGGGCGGGAAGTAAACTCGGAACAGTGTGCGCGAAAATCTCAAAGACCGAAAAGGCGCTCTTTATTGGTCACATTCTCATTGCCGTGCTCCCTTTTATGCAAGTTGCCGCTATCCGAGCAATCCCCCTTTTTCGCCTGCAGGGCGAGCTTTTGGGATTAGGGTCGGTACTGTGTGCCAGTTCGCTGATTCTACTTCCCTATTGTATTGTGTCCGGAGGGATACTTCCGGTGGCCGGTTGTCTTCTAAAAGAAAAAGATACTCCTCGAAAGGTTTACATTGCCGATGCTATAGGGGATATCGCGGGTGGACTTTTATTCAGCCTTGTTTTGGTCTATCTCTTTTCACACTGGTCCACTCTTATTATACTGGGTTTGATTAATCTCCTGGCGGGTTTAATTATAGCCTCTTCATCTGCCGCAATACCCGTTGTGACCATTCTGACAGTCGGGCTCTTTTGTAGCCTTCCGATCGATACGGTCACGCAGTCGTGGCATTTTCCCGGACAACAATTATTAACTCTGAAAAACACACGTTATGCCCAGTTGGGTATAACAAAAAGCGGGGAGCAGTTGAATGTTTTGCAGGATGCTGTCCCCCTTTTTTCTACTGACAACCCGGAGAACGAGGCGTTGGCACACCTTCCCCTCTCCCAGATCGAAAAACCTGACGCCGTCCTCCTAATCTCAGGGGGAATTTTTGGAACGATCAAAGAGCTGTCCAAACACCATCCATCACATATAGACTATGTAGAACTCGATCCCGCCATCTTAGAATTAGCCCCCATGATTCGTGATCACGGATTAAATAACCCGATAGTTCATACCCACATAGGAGACGGCCGCCTTTTCATCAAAAAGACAAGCAAACGCTACAGCGCTATCATCCTCGATCTTCCGAATCCTGAAAATATTCACCTCAATCGGTTCTATACAGAAGAATTCTTCCAGGAGGCACAGAACAGCCTCAAACAGGGAGGGGTTCTCTGTTTCACGCTTTCAGGGTCTGCCAATTATATGAGTAAACAAGCGCTATTGTTAAATCGTTCGGTCTATGCGGCGTTAAAAAAGGCGTTCAACAATGTACTCGTATTTCCGGGAGATACCCACTACTATTTAGCATCGGACGGCCCTTTACGCGCGGATATTGGTCAGGCCCTTTTTGAACGCGGAATAACCACAAAAAGACTGACGCACTATGAGCTTCCAATTATGACAGATCCATTGCGTCTTAATCAACTCGAAGAGGCGCTGTCAAAAGGAACAAACATGGCAAACCACGATCTCTCCCCTTTTGCGTTCGGACATCTTTTAAATCTTTGGACGGAAAAGACCGGGAGCCGTCAGATCCTATTGATTGCTCTCTTTATTGTTGCTATTGGCAGCGCCATTTTGCTCTCCAGTAGAGATGTTATCCGATATGTTATCATATCTACAGGGTATGCGGCTATGGGGATGGAACTCTTTCTCATTCTCCTTTTTCAGATTATTTACGGCTACGTATACCTCGGAATATGCGCGTTTGTAACGTTGTTTATGATAGGAGCGCCTTTGGGCGCCTTCTTGTCGGCAAAATGGAAATATCCATCCCAAAAGCAGTTGTTTGCATGTGACATTGTGTGGATTTTCCTGACCATATCAGCCTATATTGCCGCACATATTGGAATCCATCTAAGAGAATCGGCTTCCATAATTCTCACGGAATATGTGCTGATCCCTTTGATCCTTTTTATTGCGGCAATGGCTGCGGGGTGCCAATTCGTTGCCGCGGCCGGCAAATCTCGAGGTACCGGCGCTGAAATCACGGGAGGACTCTATCTTGCGGATTTTGTGGGAGCCGGCTGCGGCTCTCTTTTGATCGGTCTGGTGATCTTACCATGGGGAGGAGTTCAAGGGGTTATCATATCCATCCTTGCCCTCAAGGGACTTAGTCTGATATTATGTTATAAAAACGCACGTGTATAGATCTTAAAAATATTTTTGGTTACTCCGGCATTATAAGCTCCGATAACCAAGTTACGGGTTACGAGTTGCGGGTTACGTGTTTAAAACTCCTAACCTGAAACCTGAAACCCGAAACCTGAAACCCGTAATGAAAGAAGACCGTAGGCACTTTTTAAAAACAACTCTTATGTCCGTATGCGGGATTGCACTTTGCCCGCTGGAGTGCGCTTTTGCGGACAGTCCGTTCTCGCCCTCTGATCCTTACACTAAAGAGGCATATTTTTACCGGAAATTGGGAAACAGCCTGGTCCAATGCGGTACTTGCCCGAATCGAGGTGTTATACGTCCTGGGAATCGGGGCAGGTGCAGGGTAAAGGTCAATATCGATGGAAAGCTTTATTCTATATCGTACGGGAATCCGTGTGCAGTAAATGTAGACCCTGTAGAAAAAAAGCCTCTCCTCCACTTTTTTCCGGGAACCAAGGCATTTTCCATTGCTGTGGCCGGATGTAACTTTCGCTGTTTAAATTGCCAGAACTGGCAAATATCCCAAACAAGTCCGGACAAAACGCGGAATATTGATCTTCCTCCTGCCGATGTGGTTGAAATGGCAATCAAATATAACTGTAAGAGCATCTCTTACACCTACTCTGAGGCAACCACCTTCTATGAATACATGGTAGACACCTCTCGCCTGGCAAAAGGAAAAGGGATAAAAAATATTTGGGTCACAAACGGTTATATGACCCAGGAGGCCTTAAACCATCTCTGTGACGTAATAGATGCCGCCAATGTGGACCTGAAAAGTTTTTCAGATGAAATATACATGGACCTTAACGGCGGACACCTGCAACCGGTCCTTGACACTTTGAAATTCCTTCATAAACGAGGAATATGGATGGAGATCACCAATCTGGTAGTCCCCACATACAATGATGATATGGAAATGATCCAAAGGATGTGCAATTGGATCCTTGAAAATCTTGGTCCTGATTATCCTCTCCACTTCTCAAGGTTCCATCCCATGTACAAACTGGTGCGCCTCGTTCCAACGCCGATAGCAACACTTGAAAAAGCCAGGGAGATAGCGATAAAGGCGGGGCTTCACCACGTTTACATTGGGAATGTGCCCGGCATGGGAGAAGATACCATCTGTCCGAACTGTAAAAAGAAGCTCATAAAAAGAATCGGGTACACGATATTGTCAATGGATGTTGTTGACGGAAAATGTAAATTTTGTAAGACAAAAATTGCCGGAAGATGGGATTGATTTCGAATTTAGGAATTGAGGGATTCAGGAATTGAGGAATTGAAGAGATGGCAACATGAAGATTAAAACAGTGAATGTCATGAAGCGAAAAATAGGTATCATAGTCACTTACTTTCTAACTTTCTCACTTTCTTACTTTCTAACTTTTTGTTGCGCCGCAGGGCAAGCAACAAAGCCTATTCGCCTTCCAGCAGTTGCCGGCAGTTTCTACCCTTCTGATGAAAAAGAACTTAGAACCATGGTTCAAACCTATCTCAGGCAGGCCGGCGGTGTAACGGTAAAGGGAAAGCTTCACGGCCTGGTTGCACCCCATGCAGGGTACATCTATTCCGGAATAGTGGCTGCTGCGGGATACAAACAGATCAACCCCTCCCTCAGCACCGTTATAATCATTGCGCCCAGCCACCGCATAGCGTTTCAGGGGGCTTCCATACCGGATGTGTCGGCCTATAGAACGCCGTTAGGTGATGTCCCTCTGGCAAAAGCGGTCACCGAGCTGCGCAAACAGCCTGGAATCACCACTCTGCCACGTGCGCACATTACTGAGCACTCCCTTGAGGTGCAGCTTCCGTTCCTCCAGGAGGCCCTTGGAAGATTCGATCTAATCCCATTGGTGGTCGGCGATATCGATCCTCAATCGCTCGCCGACACGCTGCTTCCGTATATTAATGAAAACACCCTTGTGGTCGCAAGTACTGATCTATCACACTACTATCCTTACAAGAAGGCGGTATCCATGGATAGTATATGTACCAAGGCAATATCATCGCTCGATTTTGATGCAATGCGCAACTGTGAGGCGTGTGGAAAGATACCTGTTCTTACCCTGATGCACATTGCTCGAATAAAGGGATGGAACGGCGTCATGATAGATTACAAAAATTCCGGAGACACGGGAGGTTCCAAAAATCGTGTGGTAGGTTATGCCGGCATAGCATTTACGCTCACTACAGGAGGTCTTAAAATGACTACTAATCAAAATCAAGGGCTGCCCGCAGTGGAAAGGGAATTTTTGCTTAAACTCGCCCGCTCGGCAATTACGGCAAGACTTAAAGATCAACCGTTTACTATAAGCCCGGAAGAAGTCCCTCAGGGATTAAAAGAAAAAAGAGGATCTTTTGTTACCCTTCACATCGGGAAAAGCCTCCGAGGATGTATCGGTACTATACTCCCCGTAAATCCCCTATATGAATCCGTCCATAAAAACGCCCTAAATGCAGCATTCAGAGACCCTCGTTTCCCCCCCCTGACTTTGGAGGAACTCGACAAAGTTCATTTAGAAATCAGCGTCCTTACCGTCCCAAAGGCGATTGCCTTTACTGACGGTGAAGACCTGAAACGCCAGCTTAAACCAAACATACATGGTGTAATCCTTTCTCAAGAAGGCCGTAGCTCCACCTTTCTCCCCCAGGTTTGGGAACAACTCCCCGACAAAGAAGAATTCCTCGAACATCTCTGCCTGAAAGGCTGGATGAGCGGAACCTGCTGGCAGGACACTAAAACAAAGATCGAAGTATACGCGGCAGAGGTATTTGCGGAATAAGTTGGTCATTCGTCATTATTTTTGCATTTTGAAAAATTTGTGTATAAAATTATTAGATAATGGCCAAGGAACAGACATCCTTAACTTTAGATCACTTTAGGCACTTTGAACTATTCATAAGTCTCCCTTATGAAAAAAGCGTTTTACAATAAACTATCCGAACTTGGCATACGTGGAAAACTCATTTTAGTCTTCCTCCTCGTAGGTCTCCTTCCCATTATTATTGCTTCTTCAACCGGTATTCCATATTTTTCAAAAATCCTGACCAATTCCATCGGAGATAAATTTCAGCGTATTGCCCTCCATATGCGCGACAATATCGACGCGATACTTAGCCTGGAGATTGAGGAAAGCAAACGACTCGGGACTACACGAATAATAATTCGAGAAGAAATAAAAAAGGCCAATATTAAATATTTGGCTAAAGACACTACAGAAATCATAGCAGAACTGAAACAGATAGATCCCCTCTGGGTAGCGGCCACAGAGAATGATCCCTTGATTAAGCCACTCCTTGAAAACAATGTGGCCCAAAGACTTAAATTTTATCAGTCAACCAACCCGAAAAAATACGCGGAGATTATAGCAACAGACAGTCATGGAGCGCTGATTGCCGCTACAGGGAAAACGTCCGACTATTACCAGGGAGATGAACTATGGTGGAATAAGGCATTTAATGGGGGACAGGGAGCAACGTATGCCGGCAATATTCACTTTGACGAAAGCACGAACCTTTATGCCTTCGATATTGCCATACCTGTCATGGATGAATTGAATCAACACGCTATTGGCGTAATAAAAGTTGTATTGAACGCAGCAAATGTCTTTAAACCGATATTGGACCTTGCAATCGGCAAAACCGGCCACGCCCATGTGGTAGACAGCAGTGGCATAATATTAATAGAAGGGAAAAAAGATAACACGATATACGCCTTTGCCGCCGGAGAACTCCCTCCCAAATCAGCCGCAATCA
>JAFDAE010000393.1:0-2605 GCA_019314005.1 Deltaproteobacteria bacterium
ACCTGCCTGTTGTACCGGGGCAAAGAGCGCCTTAAAATAAAAAACATCTTGTGTATGCCATGCGAAGAGTTTCTGATGAACCTGAAACCTGATAAACCGATCCGGTTCTGAACCTGCGGGGACATGACCCGACTTAGCACGGGGACATGACCCGATTTAGCTTTATCAAATCGGGATCGTGTCCCCGGAACGAATTAGCTTTGAATTTTGTCATTTCGAATCCCGATTTATCGGGATGAGAAATCTTGTATTATCAGCCACCAGCTCATCAACTTACCAGCTCATCAGCTCAAAAGCTAATTTGCTTACCAGCTTACCAGCTTACCAGCTTACCAGCTTATTAGCTTTGTAGTGGCTTATCAACCATTTCCAACAGAAGGACGAGGCAGACCAAATGAATCAAGAAGACCAGACAGACCAGCGCAGTTTCGCCCCTTCGGGCGAATCCTTTCCTCTTCCCCGCACAGAAGACTACAATAAAGAATTCGAACGTCTGCAATCCCTCGTCAAGCAGCAGCGCGAACTCGGCCGCGAGATCGTCGTTGTCATGGGCCTCGGTTTTGTCGGCGCCGTGATGGCGGCTGTTGTCGCGGACAGCACAGACAAAAAAACCGGCGAGACGAAGAAGTTTGTCATCGGCATGCAGAGGCCCAGCACCAGGAGCTTCTGGAAAATCCCCCTGATGAACAGGGGCGTCAGCCCCGTAAAGGCGGAAGACCCCGATGTGGAGATCCTCATCAGGCGCTGTGTCACAGAGAAAAAGAACCTGATAGCGACATACACCTATGATGCCCTCAAACTTGCGGACGTTGTCGTGGTTGACGTCCAGTGTGATTTCATAAAACAGGAACTTGGCAACTGCGCCACGGGCAGGGCCGAGATAGGGGCGCTTGAAGACTCCATCAGGGTAATCGCGGAAAATATCCCCCCGGAATGTCTGGTACTCATCGAGACCACGGTCCCCCCCGGAACGACCGAATATATCGCCTATCCCAGCATGAAGAAGATCTTCAAAAGCCGCGGCATAAACAAAGAACCCCTGCTCGCCCACAGCTACGAGCGGGTCATGCCGGGCAGGGACTATGTAAAATCGATTCGCGATTTCTGGCGTGTCTGCAGCGGCATCAATAAAAAGAGCAGGAAAAAAGTGGACCGTTTCCTGTCCGACGTGCTGAACGTAGAGGAATATCCCCTTACCGTGCTCGACAAGCCCATAGAAAGCGAGACAGCGAAAATTATTGAAAACAGCTACCGGGCCACCATCCTGGCATTCATGGACGAATGGAGCAATTTCTGCGAGAAAAACGGGGTTGACCTGATCAAGGTGATGAAGGCCATAAAAATGAGACCCACCCACGATAACATGATCTTCCCCGGACCGGGCATAGGTGGCTACTGCCTCCCCAAAGACGGAGGCCTCGGAGTATGGGCCTACAGACACCTCATGGGATTTGAAGACGACAACTTCAAAATCACCCCTGAGGCGATAAACATCAACGACACCAGGGCGCTCCATGCCGCCGAACTTGTCAGAGACGCGCTTCGAAACATGGGCAAAGTCGTCGCCGCGTCAGTAATCACCGTGCTTGGCGCCTCTTACAGAGAAGACGTGGGCGACACGCGCTACAGCGGCTCGGAACTGATAGTCAGAAAACTGGCCGAAATGGGCGGAGACATAAAAGTCCACGACCCCTACGTCGAACACTGGTGGGAACTCGAAACCCAGGACACCTATCCGGCCATCGGCGCGAGCTGGTCCCGCTTCTTCAGAAACCAGGAAGGCCTCAAGAACATCAGAGTAACAAAAGACCTGACGGCCACCCTCAAGGGATCCGATGCCGTTGTCCTGGCGGTGAGGCACAGTGAATACCTCGACCTTGACCCCGAATACATCGTGAAAGCGACAGGCACCCCCGCCGCGATCATAGACTGCTTCGGCATCCTCGATGACGACAAAATCAGGAAATACTTCGAACTCGGCTGCGAAGTAAAAGGCCTTGGCCGCGGCCACATACAAAGAATCAAAAAAGAAAAATAAAAATGGGGTCCCCCCCCTCGGTCTCTCAAAAAAAGTATTGACTATTTTAGGCGAAATGATTAAAATGACCAAAAAGGATGAGAGGTTAACATGGAAGCGACAGCCACAGAAGTAAAAAACAAGTTTGGAAAATTCTCTGATATTGCCAGGAATGAGCCTGTTATTGTTGAGAAAACGGGTCGTAAAGTAGTTGTGCTGATAGCCTTTGAGGAATACGAGCGCCTGACCCAGATCGAAGATGCTTATTGGGGTGAAAAGGCAGTAAGAGCTGAGACAGATGGATATATTGGCCCGGAAGAATCAATGGCTTTCATAAGGGCAAAACATGCTTAGGCTTGATTTAACCAAAAAAGCCATAGCCTTTCTGGACAAATTACCACCCAAACAGTTCAAGCAGGTTTCAAAAAAGATTTTTTCATTAATGGCAACCCCTGAGCCTCATGATTCAAAAGAATTAAAAGGGCACCCTTACCGGGGGACAGACATCGGAGAATATCGAATCATCTATCGCGTTGAAGAAGCTGTTCTCAAAATTGCGCTTGTGGGCAACCGAAATGATTCAGCTGT
>JAFDAE010000393.1:2624-3532 GCA_019314005.1 Deltaproteobacteria bacterium
GTCTTAAAGGGGACTGTCCAATTTTCCATCAAGATCTTTCAAAAGGTGGATACGAAAACGGCCAACACACCAGAAAGGAATAGAACCATGAAAATCTTAAAATATGCAGCAACTGTATGGAAAGAAACAGAGGGCTACGTCTCAAAATGTCCTGAACTTGGCGTAACCAGTTGCGGCGATTCTTTTGAAGATGCTTTAAATAATTTGAAGGAAGCTGTTGACCTGTATTTGGAAAATGCTAAAGAACTCGGTCTTATTGAAGAAGTTACAGAAAGCATGACTGATAAAGAGAAATATACAGCGTACCTTGAAGCGGTAATCTAATTCTCGGGGACATGACCCGATTTAGTTTTATCAAATCAGGATCGTGTACCCGGAAGGAAGAGAGAAGATACCGGAAGCGGAGAAAGAGCATCGGGATCGTGTACCCAGACAGATATTGACGAATGCAATAATGAGTGTTATTATCATGATAATTACAACAATAAAAAAGGTGTCATTGTGCAAATAAAAAATTATCTATCATCTACACAGCTTTCAAAGAACACAGCTGCAACGCTCAATTCCATTGAAACCGGCGAAACTGACAAATTAATCATTCTGAAAAATAATTCTCCCAAGGCAATTCTTATGTCAGTTGAATCTTACGAAGCAATGGAAGAAGAGATAGAAGATCTTAGACTCACAGCGCTTGCGCTGGTCCGTATTCAAAACTTTAATCCTCTGGAGGCCATATCCCATGACGAAATGATGGATAAGTATACAAAATGACATGGGAAATAGTTTACCATAAAGACGTTGATAATGACCTGAACAGTGTGGGGCCTGCCGCTGCAAAAAGAATCATGTTGACAATCGATAAAAAACTTACTACTGCCCCCGAAAAATTTGGATCACCATTATCAAAC
>JAFDAE010000076.1 GCA_019314005.1 Deltaproteobacteria bacterium
GTTGCTCGCCTCCAGCTCTAAAGTACGCGCCTTTACCCACCATTCCAGATCGTCACGAGTCGCCTTCAATTCCTCCTCGACCCTTTTCCGCCCGGTAATATCGCGGGAAATCTCTACCACCATCTTTGGCCGGCCATCACTGTGCCGTTCAGCTACACTGGCTACACACCAGAATACCATTTCTCCGCCGTCCTCTCTGGTGACCACTGTCTCGTGCTCGTGAACCTTCCCGTCGTCAAAACAGTTACTCACCACACACGGCTCGCAAGGGCTGTCGTACCCATGGTAGGCCCTGTAGCATTTCTTGCCAACCAGGTCCTGACCGAACAATTTCTTTGCGACGTTGTTTGCCCAAACAATATTGTGCTTATTATCCATCATGCTCATGTGATCTGTTATCGAAGACATAATCCCGGCCATCTTCTCCTCACTCGCCCGCAATGCCTTCCCCGTCTCTTTGTGTGCAAGAGATTCGTTTTCTAATTCCTTAACACTCTGTTTCAGTTCCTCGTATGTCGGTTTTCTTGCCATGGCAAATTCTCCGATTGTTCAGCAAGGAAAAGAACTACATTTCTGAATGGATACTATTTACTACGCAATAGTGATGGGTACAGTCCAGATACATAGATAACATTATAATCCAGATAGATGGGTAACACAAGTCCTGTTATTATGGGCAGAGTTGAGAAGAGTTCTTTGCCGGTCAAGGAGCCGGTCGAGAGAAGAGTTCTTTGCCGGTCAAGGAGCCGGTCGAAATGGCTAACTATTTGTATTGGAGGCGGCAACCAGATTCGAACTGGTGAATAACGGTTTTGCAGACCGCTGCCTTACCACTTGGCTATGCCGCCTAAAATGAAGTGTGAAACCTTATGCATAATTGAACTCTTGCAAAGGTCTCACAACGTGTGAAAATACTGAGAAGGGAACAATATTAATTGTATGGAGCGGGAAACGGGATTTGAACCCGCGACTTCAACCTTGGCAAGGTTGCACTCTACCGCTGAGTTATTCCCGCTCAACGAGACCTTTGCAAAACTGCAACCTGTTTTTTAACTATTATAATAGACATTTGTCAACAAAAAAATAGCTGCTCAGGTTGTTAGGTTCACGGTTCAAGGTTCAAGGTTCAAGGTTAAACTGACCCGCCCGCCTCGCCTGAGCCCGCCCGGCACTTGCCTGACGCCTGCCATTGCAAGGCACGAGCGGGCAGGTGAAAGAGAGGCCATACGAATGCGGAATTCATCGAAACGCCAAGCGGTCTTGCAACGGAGTTTAGAGGAAACTCTATGTTGTCTTGTAAATGTGAAGAGAGCAAGGTGAGCAACTCTGAACCCTGAACCTTGAACCGTGAACCTAACAACCTGAGTAATTACCCAAAAAACAGGCTAACTATTGATGATGATCTTCTATGAAGCCATGACATTATTTTCTTATAATGACATAAAACTTTTTAAAGTAATCGACCCCTGACCAAATGGTGAATCCCACCGCACACCAGAAAAAAAACATACCCACTACATGAAAATTAATATTAAAATAGGTGTAGTGAAGAAGTAAAGGAATGATGGCCGCAATTTGAAAACCGACTTTATATTTTCCAAGGCTTGTCGCTGAGATAACAACTCCTTCGGCGGAACATATCCCGCGAAGACCTGTAACAGCCAGTTCCCTGCCGATAACAATAAAGACCATCCACGCCGGCACCCGTCCCAAGGGAATTAACATGATAAGGGCAGCTGATATGAGTAGCTTGTCCGCCAAAGGATCCAGAAACTTCCCGAGTGTCGATACCAGATGACGACGACGTGCGAAAAAACCATCTAAGCAGTCAGTAATTGAGGCAATGGAAAATAGAATCGCAGAAAATAAGCTGCATATTTTATTCGGGAACAGCATAAAGATGATAAGCGCTGGAATTGTCGCTATCCTATACAGTGTCAAATTGTTCGGCAAATTCCAAAACACATTGTTTTTCATTGTATTCAGAAATGTTATTGGGTTAAAGGAGCGTATTGATCTTCTTTAAATGCCTGGTAGTAATTCATAACCCTCCGTACGAATTCCTGTGTTTCGCGGATAGGCGGAATACGATTAAACCGGGAAACAGTTCCGGGCCCTGCGTTATAAGCGGCCAAGGCCAGCGGAACCTTATTATCAAACATAGTCAAAAGTTTTCGCAAGTACCGCGCACCTCCGTTTATGCTCTCTCCGGCATCAAAAGGCCTTGAGATGCCCAACTCACAGGCGGTTGCGGGCATGATCTGCATGAGGCCTTGCGCGCCCGCTCTTGAGGTTGCGTATGGGTCAAAATTAGACTCTGCTTTCATCAACGCCTTGAGTAACGGAAACGGCACATCATGTTCCATTGCGGCCATATGAATAAGATTGTCGAATTGATCTGTTGACCATGCGGGCAAAGCCCCTTTCCAGACGTACATGCGATAGTCACAAGCCACTGGAACATTGGTAAAATGAAGCACCCCGTTACTGTCAATATACTTATAAATATCTGACCCTGCGTGTACAGCCGATACCACCACAAGGCATGTAAACAGGAGAATTGCAAAAAATATATTCTTAAGTCTTTCTCTTCTTCCAATCATCCAGAAATTTCTCCAATCCCACATCGGTCAACGGATGTTTGGCCATCTGGTTTATCACCTTAAACGGAATTGTTGCAATATCCGCGCCCATGAGTGCGGCCTCAAGGGCATGAATCGGATTTCGGATGCTTGCTACGATGACTTCAGTCTCAAAGCCATAGTTGTCATAGATCTGCAGGATCTGATCCACCAACTCCATTCCGTCGTGAGCGACATCGTCTAAGCGCCCCACAAAAGGACTTACATACGTTGCCCCTGCTTTTGCGGCCATTAGTGCCTGAAGGGGAGAAAAAACAAGTGTTACGTTTGTATTGATCCCTTCCCGGCTCAGTACCCGAGCGGCCTTGATGCCTTCGGTTGTCATGGGGACCTTTACAACAATGTTCTTATGAATCTTCGAAAGTTCACGAGCTTCTTTTACCATCCCTTCGGCATCCAGACTCACCACTTCAGCGCTGATCGGACCGTCAACAATCTGACAAATCTCTGTGACTAACTCTTTAAAATCACGTCCTTCTTTTGCTACAAGAGTGGGATTGGTAGTAACACCGTCAATAAGCCCTAAACTGTTCGCTTCCCTAATCTCCTCAATGTTGGCCGTATCAATAAAAAATTTCATTCAAAATCCTCCTACTAATTATCGTCAATATTTTTGATGAGTTTATCTATTTTTCTGCTGTTCGGCAAACTTGTCCCGGCACTCCTTACTACAAAAATGATACTCCACACCGTTAATAACCGCCCTAATCCCTTCCCGCTGCGGAAAATAAACGTTACAAAACGGATCCTTGACCATTATATCATCAATCTCGCCTTGATCCCTTCCGTCCTTCCATTTTGGAATCGAGGGCGGGGCAAAAAACTTTTTAACAAGGCGGTATCCTATGAAACCAAGTATTATGAAAATAATTAATCGCATGAGTAAGGGACTACTGACTTTCCATCGTCTTTCAAATTTTCCAAGAGTGTAATAATCCTCTCTTTCAAAACCGGATGCACTATATCCGGAGCAATATCAGCGAGTGGTTTTAATACAAAACGCCTCTTGTGCAACTCTGGATGCGGAACGGTCAATTTCTCTGTCTTGATAATAATATCTTCAAACAATAATATATCGAAATCCAAGACTCTTGGGCCAAAAGGAATTCCTGTTGGTTTTCTTCCCAGTTCCCGCTCAATAGACCTGAGTCGCTCTAATAGTATTACCGGCTCCAAATCGGTACTGAGTTTAACAACCCCGTTAACAAACCAGCCCTGTTCTTCATAACCTACAGGTTCAGTCTCATATAAAGGAGAACGTTTCTCAACACAACACCCTTGAGAGCGATCTATTGCTTCGATTCCTTTCATGCAATTTTCCGCGCGGTCGCCCAGATTGGAACCGACTCCGATGTATGCCACGTGTGACATTTCGGATTGCGGATTGCAGATTGCGGATTTCCCTTGGTCATTATTTTCTTGTAACATGAACTCAGAACCCGAGGGATTGTATCCGCTCAACCGCCTCCTTGATTCTCTCCTTGTCTACGGTAAGCGCTATTCGTATATAACCTTCTCCGGCGCTTCCAAAGCCGTTTCCAGGCGTCGTTACTATACCTGCTTTGGTCAATAAATGGGCCGTAAATTCGGCAGAAGTGTAGCCCTTAGGCACCTCGATCCATAAATAAAAGGTGGCACGGGGAGGTTCTACTGCAAGACCTATCTTTTTCAGCCCTTCCACCAGAATATCCCTTCGCTCCGCGTATATCCGGCACATCTCCTCAACGCAGGACTGGTCACCTTCCAGCGCCTCAATGCCTGCAATCTGCACGGCCTGAAACGCACCGGAATCGATATTACTCTTTATCTGTCCCAGGGCCCCTATTACTTCCGGATGTCCTACGGCAAACCCTATACGCCACCCCGTCATATTATAGGTCTTGGAAAGAGAGTGAAACTCCATACCGACTGATTTGGCGCCGGCAATTTCTAAAAAACTTAAAGGCCTATAACCATCAAAAGCCATCTCGGAATATGCTGCATCATGGCAGACAATAATATTATATTTTTCCGCAAATTCGACAACAGACTCAAAAAAATCTATATTGGCTACTGCTGATGTGGGGTTATTTGGATAATTCAAAAACATCAACTTTGCTTTTTTAGCCACCTCAGAAGGTATAGAAGAAAGATCCGGCAAGAAATCATTTTCTTTTAATAGGTCCATAAAATAGCTGGTGCCGCCGGCAAATTGAGTGCCTATATTGTAAACAGGATAAGCCGGACTCGGAACCAGTGCAATATCACCCGGGTTGATAAACGCAAGGGGCAAATGGGCAAGCCCTTCCTTTGATCCTATAAGGGTGACCACTTCACGGCCTGGATCAAGTGTCACTCCAAAGCGTCTTTTGTACCAGCGTGCCACTGCCTCATTAAAATCGGCCATCCCTGTATAAGATGGATATTGATGATTGGCCGGGTCGTCAGACGCCCGCTTTAATGCATTGATAATGTGTTCCGGTGTGGGAATATCCGGATCCCCCACCCCCAAATCTATAATATCTACGCCACGCGCACGAACCTCTTCTTTTTTTCGATCAATCTCTTTAAAAAGATAGGGAGGAAGTTTTTTCACCCTTTCTGATTTTTCGATCTGCATTATAACCTTTCAAGTTAAAATTAAGACACAGATACCTGTTTTCTGAAATGAGACAGTCAACTTGCAGCGTGTTGCGAGTTACGTGTTGCGTGTTGCGTGTTTTATTCCCATTCCGGCTCTGGGTATTAAATGAATTTGTTTGTTTTGCCACCTAATTCATTGTGACTATCAAAAATCAATTCTTCTATTTTAAACCCGCAACTCGCAACGCGTAACCCGCAACACGGATTTATCTGCGTCCAAAATACAAATTTCTATACTATCTAAATAAGTCCATACGCACTCAACGTCTTTTTCAATTTTTCCACGTTCGCTTCAGACATGGATGTCAGAGGCAGCCGTAATTCTCCCGATGATATCTTTCCCATTAAGGCGAGTGATGTCTTTGCCGGAGCCGGGTTTGTTTCATAAAACATGGCATTGTTCAGAGGCCACAATTTATAATGCAGTGCTCTTGCCTTTTCCAGGTCGCCTGCCTCAAACGCGTCTACCATTCCAGACATATCCCGTGGGGCCACATTGGAAACGACCGATATAACCCCTTTTCCGCCGATCGCAAGAAGCGGAAACGCTGTAAAATCATCACCCGACAGTAGAGTAATCTTATCGCCGCAGAGCGATATGATATCTGCCGCCTGCTGCATCGACCCTGTTGCCTCTTTGACAGCAATCACATCGTCGAGTTCCGCCAAACGGGCCACTGTGGGAGGGAGCATATTCAGGGCGGTTCTTCCCGGCACATTGTACAGAACCATCGGAAAGGAACAGGCGTCCGACACCGCCTTAAAATGTTGATAGAGTCCTTCCTGGGTTGGTTTATTGTAATAGGGCGTAATGACCAACGCGGCATTTGCGCCTGCGGATTTGGCATGGTGGGTCAGCTCAATGGTCTCAGACGTGCTATTAGATCCGGTACCGGCGATCACCGGCACTCTGCCTTTGACTGTCTCTATGGTAATTTCCACTACCCGCTTATGTTCCGTATGGGATAGCGTGGCCGACTCTCCCGTAGTACCACAGGGAACGATCGCGTCCGTGCCGTTTTCTATTTGAAACTCGATCAGGCCACGCAAACCTTCTTCATCTAACTTTCCATCCTTAAAAGGTGTAACAATTGCAACAATAGCACCCTTAATCATAGTAACATCCTCCTTAGAATTGCAAATTTATCCGTATAGTGTCCATTCAGAAATAGTAGATTTTGTCCCAAGACAAGGCCGCACAAGGATTTTCACCGCAGGCGTAGCAATGCTACGTCGAGGATGGAAATCCGCGGAGAACGCAGTATTGGGGCAAAAGATGCTATTTCTGGATGGACACTAATATATTGCCTCATCCCACAGTCGTCCCTGATAAATCACACGCGCGTCCCCTTCCAGGAATACATCAACAAAATCAAAGCCGACTTTAGAAAAGTACACGGTGAGGAGATCACCTCCTCGTGTCTTTACCGACACCGGCGATTGTACCAACCCCTTTCGTGCCGCTACCAGGGCGGCCGCCACCGAGCCCGTGCCACACGCCAAGGTCTCGTCCTCCACACCTCGCTCATAGGTGCGGATTAACAGGCTGCCATTTTCGGATTTCTTGACAAAGTTTACATTGGTCCCTGCCGGTGCATACCGCTCATGATACCGTATAGGACGCCCCCATTCCACAATCGGAACTCCTTCAAGATCATCCTCCCAGATGACCGCGTGCGGGACTCCTGTGTTGATTGAATTTATTGAAAAGACTTTCCCGGCGGCCTCAATCTCTTCGCCGAGGACCATCCCATTAGGTCGTGTCATCTCTAATCGAACCCTGATACCGTCAACCATCGCCCGAACAATACCTGCATCGGTTTCAAACGAAAGTTCAGGGCCGCAGATTTGATTCAAATAGGCGAAGCGGGCTGCGCAGCGACCGCCGTTTCCGCACATTTCCGCCAAAGAACCGTCCTGGTTAAAAAACCGCCACTTAAAATCCGCTTTTTCAGAAGACTCAATAAGAATAAGACCGTCAGCGCCCACGGAAAATTTACGACGGCAGACAGCGGCGACAAAATCCTTTATCTTGTCGGCATCTACCGCGCCATCCCGGTTGTCAATCAGGATGAAGTCATTCCCGCTCCCGCTCATTTTGTAAAAAATAGGTATCTTGGGCATATCGGTCATTTTTTGATCCGTTGCGGGTTACGTGTTGCGAGTTGCGGGTTAAAAATAGAAGAATTCATTTCTGCGTCCTAATTTACAAAAACGTCGGAAGCGATTCTCCTTGTATCAAGTTCGCATACGTTTCCCGCTCGCGTACCACATGAAATTGGTCTCCCTTAACCATGACCTCTGCTACGCGTGGCCGCGAATTATAATTAGACGACATAGTAAATCCATAAGCGCCGGCGCTCATTAGTGCCAATAAGTCACCCTGTTTAAACTCAGGGAGCTTTCGGTCCCTGGCAAAAAAGTCGCCTGATTCACAGATCGGGCCCACCACATCAGCAACAAAAGGAGGTCTTTTGCCCTGTGTCGCTGGTTGTATGGCATGGTATGCATCATACAGTGAAGGCCTTGCAAGGTCATTCATGGCTGCATCCACAATAACGAATTTCTTTTTCTCGCTTTTTTTAACATAAAGGCATTCTGTTATTAGCACGCCGGCATTGCCGACAATTACACGACCGGGTTCGAAGATAAGGGTAAACGGGACCTTTCCCAACTCCTGGACAATTGCCCTGGCGTAATCATCCGGATGCGGAGGGACCTCCTCGTCATAGGTTATCCCAAGACCACCTCCAAGATCGAGATATTGGATATGAATTCCCAGTTCTTCCAAATCAGCTATAAGTCCTTTTACCTTGCGCAGGGCATCTACAAACGGAGCTGTTTCAGTCAATTGGGATCCTACATGGCAATCAATCCCTACGATATCTATGTTAGAAAGTTTTTGGGCGGCTTTATAGGTTGAAACGGCAGTCTCTTTGTTGATCCCGAATTTATTCTTTTTCATGCCGGTCGCTATATACGGATGAGTTTTGGGGTCCACATCAGGATTCACGCGAAGCGCGATCCGGGCTCTGGTGTTCAATCTTTCCGCACACCGGTTCACCGTCTCCAGCTCCTGAAAAGACTCGATGTTAAACATTAAGATATTCGATTTAAGAGCATACTCGATTTCGTCTATCCGCTTCCCAACGCCGGAATAGACTATCCTTTCCGGCGGAATACCCGCCATTAATCCCCGGTACAACTCCCCGCCTGATACAATATCCAACCCACTGCCTAAGGTGGCAAAAAGGTTTAAAACCGCCAGGTTTGAATTTGCCTTTGCAGAAAAGCAGACCAAATGGGAGACCTCATTAAAGGCATTATCAAATGCAGAGAAATGTCTGGTCAACGTAGCATGGCTGTATATGTAAAACGGTGTTCCCACCTCTTTCGCAATCTTTGCGATAGGAACATCCTCACAAAACATTTCATTGTCACGATACTGAAAATGATGCATGGTTTAGTTTCTTCCTATTAATAAATTTTGCTAACCGTTTGTAAAATTTAGGGCGTAGATTTTCGTAGCTGCACATAGTTACGAGTTACGGGTTGCGAGTTACGAGTTACGGGTTGCGGGTTACGGGTTGCGAGTTACGGGTTGCGAGTTAATCCGTGTCCGGAATACGAACAATATTCGAATCCCCACTCTCCACCCCATCTTCTGAGATCACTATGACCTTGTAGACATAGCGATTTCCGGCCTCAATCGAATCCCAATAAATGACCTGCTTACCCTCTATACGAACGGTCTTTGAATCAGTGGTGTCAATATCAAACACTTCTGTAAACCGGACCGGACAGTCTGGACACGGCTCTTCTGTAAGAGGCTCTATAGCCTTAAAGAGTTTGAATAGATTTTCTTCTTCCGGAATCGTCCAGGAGAGTCTAATCCGTTCTTCTATAACCTCTCCCTTCAAATCCTTCACTGATTGCGGAATAATTGCTTTGGGCGGCACAGGCGGCCCCTTTTTCCCGCAAGCTATTCCTCCGAACAGGATGCAACATACCATAAGACGTAAAAATAGCTTCACTCTAAGTCGTCAAGTATAAATAACTTATACATCTTGCTTGTCCTTTTGCTTGTTTTCTGTGTTCCGTCAAGGCTTACATAACTCGTTATGCGCGCCTTAACGCGCCTTGAAAACACCTCCTAATCCCAGTTCTTCTTCCGCGGCACTGATTGCTGCCGACACATTTTCCTTGGCTGTACCACCTATCGATCTTCTCCGGTTGACCACAGACTCCAAAGAGAGGACCTCAAAAACATCTTCAGCAATTACCGGAGAGAATCTTCTCATTGCTTCTAATGTCAATTCATGAAGCTCTTTTTTCTCATCCAGGCAGTAGCGAACCGCTTCACCAACAATCCGGTGCGCGTCTCGAAACCCCACTCCCTTGGTTACCAAATAATCGGCCAAGTCCGTTGCATTCAGAAAGCCCCGGGTTGCCGCCTCTTTCATTCGGTCCTGGTTGATCTTAAGTTTAGGAAGTAGTTTGCAGTAAACCATAAGACACCCCTTTAAGGTGTTTACAGTATCGAATAATGGCTCCTTGTCTTCCTGCATGTCCCGGTTATAGGCCAGGGGAAGAGATTTCATCATGGTCAACAAGGCCGTCAGGCTGCCAAACACACGCCCTGCTTTCCCTCGTACCAGCTCGCAGACGTCCGGATTCTTTTTCTGCGGCATGATACTGCTTCCCGTAGAAAAGGCGTCCGGTATCTCTACAAAGGCGAATTCAGCAGAAGACCAGTATATCAATTCTTCGGAAAAACGGCTTAAGTGGACCATACAAATTGAAGCTGAAGCAAGAAACTCTATAATGAAATCCCTGTCACTTACCGCGTCTAAGCTGTTTCCCGTGACCTTGGGAAAACCAAGAAGTTCCGCCGTATAGTTCATGTCAATCGGAAACGTAGTCCCGGCAAGGGCCGCGCTTCCGAGAGGAAGAACATTAATTCGCGCCAGCCCATCTTCAAACCGAGCGCTGTCCCGCTTAAACATTTCATGATAGGCCATAAAATAATGGGACAAAAGAATCGGCTGTGCCCTCTGCATATGGGTATAGCCAGGCATTACAACATCAATATATTTCTTGGAGAGCCCGACAAAACCCCGTCTCAGGGTCTCCAGGTAGCGTAAAATCTCCTTACATTCATCCCGCAAATACATACGCGTGTCAAGGGCTACCTGGTCGTTCCGGCTCCTTGCGGTATGGAGTTTTTTTGCCACATCACCCAGGTCGGAAGCAAGACGGCTTTCAATGTTCATATGAACGTCTTCCAGGGCCTCGTCGAATTCAAACTTACCCTGTTCTATCTCTTGCTTGATCTTGTTAAGTCCGTCTATTAGGGTATCGGCTTCTTTCTCCGTAATGATTGACTGCCTGGCAAGCATCTTACAATGGGCAATGCTTCCTTGAATATCATAAGCATAAAGCCGGCTGTCTGTTTTTACAGAAGCAGTAAAGGCCTCTACACTCGTGTCAGTCGCTTCCTTAAATCTTCCGTCCCACAATTTAGCGGACATGCAATAGCCCCTTTACTATATTTTAAAAAGATAATCTTAGAGCTTCCGAGTTCATAGACACTCAGCAAATCCAAGGGATACTCCCCGTTGCGGGTTACGAGTTGCGAGTTGCGGGTTAGGGATTTTAAACTCGCAACTCGTAACACGTAACGCGCAACCCATTTTACCTTAATACCCCTTCCTTAAACACTATATGAACCTATCAACTCTCAGCTAATTTTGTTTTTCATCATCGCCTGTATTCTGAGCCGCAGGGCATTCAAACGGATAAACCCTTCGGCATCCTTCTGTTGATAAACCTGGTCTTCCTCAAAGGTGGCAAAATCACTTCGGTAAAGAGATTGTTCGGACCGGCGCCCCACTACCCCACAGTTCCCCTTGTACAGCTCCAGCCGCACCGTACCCGAGACTCTCTTTTGTGTGGCATCGATCATTGTCTGCAACACCTCCATCTCAGGCGAAAACCAGAAGCCGTAATAGATCAATTCAGAGTACTTGGGAATCAGCATGTCACGAAGATGCATAACTTCCCTATCCATGGTGATCGACTCCAATGCTATGTGCGCGGCCCTTAATATAGTCCCACCCGGGGTCTCATAAACACCGCGCGCCTTCATCCCTACAAACCGGTTTTCAACCAGGTCAAGCCGCCCTACCCCATGCTTCCCTCCCAGCCGGTTTAATTCAGCAAGGAGTTTTGCCGGAGAAAGTTCCACATCATTAACAGCCACTGGGTCCCCTTTTTCAAAACTAATCGTAACCTCCTCCGGATCATCAGGGGCATCCTGAGGTGAAACCGTAAGCTGAAACATCGATTCCGTTGGTGACGCCCAGGGGTCCTCCAGTACCCCCCCTTCGTAGCTTATATGAAGGAGATTAGCATCGGTACTGTAAGGTTTCTTGGGAGTGACAGGAACAGGTATGTCATGACTTTCGGCATACTCCATAAGGGCATGACGTGAGTTGAGCGTCCATTCGCGCCAGGGAGCAATAATTTTTATATTAGGATTCAAGGATAAGTAACTCAACTCAAACCTTACCTGATCGTTCCCTTTTCCGGTGGCTCCGTGACTAACGGCATCGGCCCCCTCGGCCTTGGCAATTTCGATCTGGCGTTTTGCGATCAAAGGCCGGGCAAGAGAAGTACCAAGGAGATATTGTCCTTCATAAATCGCATTGGCCCTAAAGGCCGGAAAGACGTAATCCCTGACAAATTCTTCTTTAAGATCATCGATATATACCTTTTCAGCTCCGGTATTGAGGGCCTTTTCCTCTATATAATCAAGTTCTTCTCCTTGGCCTATGTCAGCAGAAAAGGTAATCACGGAACAGTCATACGTATCTTTAAGCCAGGCCAATATAACAGATGTATCAAGACCTCCTGAATAGGCCAGGACTACTTTTTTTATCTTACCCGCCACAGTTCCTCCGTAATAATGTCAAAAAATCCGAAATTCGAATATCGAAATTCGAAACAAATCCAAAATCCAAATATCAAATGTTCAAAACACTATTTAAGCTTACGCAGTACCGTATTTATAACGAATGAGATACAATGTCCCGAATCATGTCGTTTCGGATTTTGTGCTTTGGGCATTCGAATTTGTTTCGAATTTAGTGCTTCGGATTTCGAATTTTCATACAATCTATTAAAAATATCAAACAAACTCAATTGTTATGCGATACCAACTGCTTGTTACTCGTCAATCGTTCTCAACCATCAATCGCTCAAGTATTGCTTTATGCATATGGAGTTTGTTTTCAGCCTGGTCCCATACAACAGATCTAGGGCCTTCCAAAACTTCATTTGTGATCTCCTCATCACGGTGCGCAGGAAGGCAATGCATAATTAGCACGTCTTCTTTGGCTTTGGCGACCAGATTGTCATTGACCTGATAGGGCTGAAATATTTTTTTACGTGCTTCGTGTTCGCTCTCCTGTCCCATACTCGCCCAAACATCAGTATAAATAACATCTGCGTCCTCGACTGCTTCAAAAGGATCAGAAAACAGCGAGATGGTCCCCTTTCCATGATCTATCGCATTTTGCAGAATGTCCTGGTTCGGTTCGTATCCTGCCGGCGTTGCAAGGACGAGATGCAGTCCTAAAATAGCAGCCGCATTGATCCACGAGTGGGCCACATTATTACCATCACCTACCCAGACAATCTTGAGACCGGTCAGGGTTCCCTTCTTTTCCAAAATCGTCTGAAGATCACTCAATACCTGACATGGATGATATGTGTCTGTAAGCCCGTTAATGACCGGAATCGAAGCATTCAGAGCTAATTCTTCTAAAAACTTCTGTGAATACGTCCTTATCACAATCCCGTCGAGGTATCTTGAAAGGACGCGAGCGGTGTCGGTAATCGGCTCATTACGGGCTAACTGTGTTTCTTTTGCGCTTAAAAAAGCGGCTCCGCCACCCAACTGAATCATCGCCACTTCAAAAGAGACCCGTGTCCTGGTAGAGGGTTTCTCAAAGATAATCCCAAGAGTCTTTCCCGCCAAAGGTCGATACAGTACACCCGAGGTATTGTTTTTATTAAATACCATGGCGCGCTCTATCAATTGCATAATCTCTTCAGGCTCCAGGTCCCAAAGCGTCAAAATATCCTTTTTCATAATTGACCTTACTGTTTTTACCAATTACGGTTAAAGGGCAAAGGTTAAAGGTTCAGGGTTCACGGTTAAAAAGTTGCTGTTTCCCCGAATTGATGAGCAAAGCGACTTCATTATTCGACGTTCGATGTTCAATGTTCGGTGTTCGACGTTCATCTTTTCAAAGGTTCAAAGTTCAAAGCTGAAAGGCAACAGAATTCCCCACTAAATCATCAATCTTACAGTATCCCGTCCAGCACTTCTATCAAACGATCAACAGGCCCTTTTTCCATAATCAACGGGGGAATAAAGCGCAGTACATTTCCATGGGCACAATTGATCAAAAATCCTTTTTTCAGACATTCCTGTACGATCGGTGCGCCATCACGATCAATCTCCGCACCGAGTAGCAGCCCTTTCCCACGGACATCCTTGATACACCCATGATCGGCCTTCAACTGTAGTAGAGCGCCCTTAAAATAATCTCCTATCTCCTTGCAATGTGAGATAAGACCTTCTTCTAAAGCGTTTACCACCGCTAATGCCGCTGAGGAAACCAGTGGTGTCCCGCCAAAGGTAGATGCGTGCGAGCCAGGCGTAAAAGAGGCTGCCACATTCTCTTTGGCAAGCATGGCCCCCATTGGAAGTCCGTTGGCCAAGGCCTTGGCAATCGTCATGATATCCGGTTCGATTTTGTAGTGCTCATCAGCAAACAAAGCGCCGGTCCGTCCCATCCCGGTCTGAACCTCATCAAGGACCAGCAAG
>JAFDAE010000394.1 GCA_019314005.1 Deltaproteobacteria bacterium
ACTCAAATAAATAGCATCCGGTTTGATCTCTGAGAGCTTCATCGCCATGCCGAAGTTGGGCACGGTTGACCGGCCAGGGCATTGACACTTTACAAACGCAATCACCTGACAGGGCTCGTCAAACTTTCCGTCGCCAAGCGCTGCGGCCTTCAGACATCGCCATTCACCCGGGCATCCATACCCGCTGTCCATATAAGAACCACATCCCACAACAGCCACTTTTTTCATAACTAACCTCCTTCTCATTCAATCAAAAACATCACGATGAGTGTACACAAAATATGAGACTGTCCGAAAATTCTGATCCTACTGCAAAAGAGTGAGAAACGGACCAAATTCCCGCAAGTTTTCGTCAAATAGGCCTGCTATTCTCCTCAAATTTGCGAAAATTTTGTCTCGTTCTCACTCTTTTTCGTTACGGACATAATTCTCGGACAGCCTCATAGGTTAAAAACCCGGTTTGCTCAATTTCAAACTGCCTCAAAAATATGCGTATTCTCTGATACTGTCAAGCAATTCATGGGTTAAGGAACAAAAGACAGTTTTTTCTAATTAGTATGGGGGATCCGTAACGCGATATTTTTTAGTCAGGAAAGAACGGGAAAGACCTTGAAGTGGCGATTTTGCGTGAGTTGGAGAGTTTTAGGTGAATTCAAATTGCAAGTACACCAGAACGATCTTGATTCAGACCAACCAGCTCCTACCAAAAGTTGTCTTGACAACTTTACTAATTTAGTATAAAGTCATTTTTGAATTTGCCACTTTATACTAAAATAAAGGTAGACAGCTATGCTCAATCCACAATCACCAGTTCCGCTTTACCATCAACTGGCAGATATAATCAGGGCCAAGATACGAGCCGGAGAATATCGTCCCGGCTCAAGGATTCCATCGGAAACCAGCCTGGCGTCCACCTACGGCATAGGTCGCCCCACTGCCAGGCAAGCAACAGAGCTGTTGGTCCGGAAACGTATACTTATCCGCAAGAGGGGTTCCGGGACCTTTGTGAACGCGCAGAAGAAAAAAGAGATTGATCTTTTTTCGCTTGCCGGCACAATAGCCTCATTTCGCAAAGAGGGGATATCGGTTGCCACTCGCATCCTCCAAAAGACCCGACTGGAGGTTGTTGACCAGAATCCGGGAAATCCTTTCTCCGGACAGCAAGCATATTTCCTCTCTCGGCTCAATCAGGTCGAAGACGTACCGGTTCTCATTGAGGATATTTACCTTAATCCAACACTCTTTGCAGGGATCGACCGCATCGATCTCCAGGGGCAATCCCTTTCTCAGGTGGTCGATGAATTTTACTACATGCAGCCTACCAGCGGAAAGCAAAATTTCAAAATCGGCTACCTTATTGGCAAAAAGGCAATGGAACTCGGCGTTGCACCATCTAAGCCGATTCTTGTGGTAAAGCGTTATCTACATTTCGCACGGGCAGAAAATGCTATTTATTCAGAACTTTATTGTAGAACGGATCAGTTTGTTTTTTCACAAACAATTGGAGGGCTCACTCATGATTAATAGAGGCTACTACGGGGAATTCGGAGGGGCATTCCTCCCAGAAGTCCTTGTCGCTACCTTTGACGAACTTGACGAGGCATTTCAAAAGGTAAAAAACGATCCGGGCTTCTGGCAGGAATATGCTGAGATCATGTCTACCTATTCATGTCGGCCTACCCCTCTGACTTTTGCTGAAAACCTTACCAGACACTTTGGGGGTGCGCGCATTTATATCAAGCGTGAAGACCTGAACCACACCGGCGCCCACAAGGCAAACAATGTTATGGGACAGGGGCTATTAGTGAAAAGGATGGGAAAAACCCGGGTCATTGCAGAGACCGGGGCCGGCCAGCATGGTGTGGCAACCGCTACTATGGCCGCCAAGTTCGGATTTAAGTGTACTATTTATATGGGAGAAGTCGACGTGGAACGGCAACGCCCCAATGTCTTCTGGATGGAACGTTTGGGCGCGGAAGTAATCCCTGTACGAGAGGGGACCCGTATCTTAAAGGACGCCATTAATGAAGCATTCCGTGATTGGGTGACCAATATGGATAATACTCACTATGTATTAGGCACTGCATGCGGTCCACATCCTTTCCCGGAGATGGTTTCTTATTTTCAGTCAATCATAGGAAAAGAGGCACGCAAACAGATCCTGGAACGTGAGGATAAGCTTCCCACCCGCGTTTACGCGTGCGTGGGAGGGGGTTCTAATGCACTGGGGATATTCAGCGGCTTCTTTGATGATCCCGTAGAGCTGGTCGGTGTTGAGGCGGCAGGCAGGGGGTTGGCCACTGGTCAACATGCCACTCGACTCTCATCTAAAGACGCGAGCATTGGCGTAGCCCAGGGATATAAGACATATTTTCTCCAGAACAACGACGGACAGATGAAGGAAACACACAGTGTTGCGGCGGGATTGGACTATGTGGGTGTCTCGCCGATCCTGTCAAACCTCAGGGAAAGCGGTCGTGTCCGATTTGAAGCAGCAACAGACTCTGAGGTGGTCGACGCCCTGTCGCTCACGATCAAAAAGGAGGGTTTGATCCCGGCCTTGGAGTCAGCGCATGCCTTTGTCCAAGTATTC